>NZ_CAWPQZ010000067.1:0-10939 GCF_963889785.1 Vibrio sp. S12_S33
CGTGTTTACGTACATGTTCAGTTTGGTTACAAAATCGACATTGAACTTGAATGGTAGCCATGATTTCTTGTTTGAGGGTGAAAAGGTTACCATTTTAACACAAGTTCTCCATGTTGGAGTCACGACCATTATTTAACGTATTGTTTTTAAATTGGATTAAGTTTTGTTTACTGAAAATTCATGAGGAAAGCACGTACGTAATTATAAATAACGAAACTAACGTTTTGTTTTCAAAATTGTGATCAAATAGAGATGTAAGAGAGTAAGGATATTATTGATAAACGAAAAAGCCTCGGAAAACCGAGGCCAAACCAAATCAGAGCGAAAAGAAATTTAAATCGCTTTGTAGATAACTTTGTTACCCGCCAGTTGCTCTTTAGCGACTAGGTTTTCTTCAAGCAGTTTCTTTAATGCTCCGGTTGCCCAAGAAGCTGCTTTTGTATCCTCTTGGCCTGCCACAAGGCCGATAGACTTAGGATTAATGCCTTCAGCATTGCTAGCTACGATGTCTAGCACTTGTTGCTGCTTTGGAGTTAACGCTACATCAACTGCTTTCTTTGCCGCTGGCTTAGCCGCAGTTTGAACAATCGGTTGGGCGGTTACAGGCTTTGCTGTTTTATGCGCTGCTAGTTTTGCAACAGTCGCTTTAATGCGTTTTTGCAGCTTTGCCTGCACGTTACGCTTATGAGCAAGTCTCATCGAGTATTTCTCCATTTCACTGCATTCATCGCAGTGGTCAAAATTTGAAGCGCGTTTTATACCAAAATTCTGCTGTGATTTGTAGGGTATTGCACAGATTGAACAGCAAAAACGCGCCATAAACCGACAAGTGACTACTATTTAAACAACTGGAGATAACAGGAGTTTAGTTAAGATCGCTACCGCAACAAACACGTAAAAAGGTAGATAAATCGACAAACATTACGAGGTCATCAGCAAATACATGCAAACGCTTCATCTCACCAACACTCAGTTTCATCTTCAATCACCCTACGTCCAATGGTGTAACTATATCTGCGTTATTATTGCCATTTTCTTGTTGGTATACGCTCCCAGTCTGACACACGCTCTCTTATTCATCATATTGTTAATCAGCCTTGTTGCTATGGTTTATTTTTTGATTTTAAAAGGAAAAGTGAGCTACACCCTTACTCCTACACATTTTCAACAACACTTATTTAAAGGTGGCTGGGTAGTAAAATGGCACAATGTTCAGCATATTGGAATTTGTAGCTATGACAACCAAGGTTGGCATCAGTCACTACCGTGGATAGGTATTAAGTTAAAAGATTATGAGCCCTACCTCGATAGTATTTGCCCAAGGATTGCGAGCGAGATGTTACTCAGTCAAAGGTCCCTACTCTATTTAGGTGCAAAGCAAAAAGGGCAGGAAACTCGCTTTGAAGAGATAGTGCTTGATTCAGCCGTATTTACCGTAAATGGTGGTAAAAGTTATCAAGGATTATTGGCTATGCTCGCTAATCGTATGCGTTATCAGCGACAATATTTTGATTATGATATTTTTATTTCAGTACAAGATCTTGAGCGAGATGCAGAAAATTTTGTGGGATTAGCTCGGCGTTACCTTGCAGCAGCCGAGCCAGAATAGACATCAAAACAATTAGGCCATGTGATAGCTAGCCACGTTAATATAAAGGCATCTCATCAGCGACAAACGGATTACTTGCTCGCTCTCGCCCGAATGTCGATTGTGGACCGTGACCAGGCACAAAAGTGACATCATTGCCTAAAGGCCATAATTTCGTCTTAATAGAGTCGATAAGAGTATTAAAATCACCTTGTGGAAAATCAGTACGGCCAATACTGCCGTTAAATAGCACATCGCCGACAAAAGCTAACTTAGCTTCTTGGCTAAATAAAACAACATGGCCAGGAGTATGGCCTGGTGTATGTATAACTTGTAGTACTTGATGACCAAATTTAACCTCATCGCCATCAACTAACCATTGGTGAGGCTCAAACGCCTCAGTCAAAGGAAAACCGAACATCTGGCTTTGCCCTTCTAGTCCTTGCAACCAGAAATTGTCGGCTTTATGCGGGCCAATAATTTCAATGCCACCTAACTCTGCCGCTAGTGGCTCGGTACCACCAACATGATCTAAATGACCATGCGTCAATACCAAGTTCACCACTTTCACGCCTAGTTCTTTGATTAACATCGCGAGCTGTTTTGCATCACCACCGGGATCAACCACTACACCTTCCATCGTTTCATTACACCAAACAATGGAGCAGTTTTGAGAAAATGACGTGACAGGAACCACTTGATACTTTAATGACATAGAAAAACCTTATTCGAATCCGAAATTGCTCGAACTATGACATTGACATTGTAATTTGACAAGTCACTGCAACCTTCACGACCAGTGACGCACGGGGCCGGTGTCGATATGAACAAAGTCACTGCTTGGATAATAGCCAACGCCACCAGCTCCAAGCTCAATCGCCGCTTCATGCACTTGACTAAGTTGGACGCCATCTAAACGAAAATCGATAGCCTGACCCAGCATATGATAACTTTTCTTCGCCACACCAGAAGAGTTGTCACGTAGCATCCCATTGGTTGCAGGAGAACGATAACCCGAAATGATCTGCACTTCAGCTTGCGTTCCTATTAAATTTTGAATTTGTGAAATTTGATCAAACAAATTCTTGTCCATCGGATATACTTCGTTACGACGGAAATCACGGCAAATGTGATTCAGTCTTTGCAGTTCAGAATGGATATATTTCACGCCGTTAAAGTAACAGGTTTCAAGCGTTTCACCCGTATGTAAATTATTCATCGCCAGAACACGCGAAGCATTGTGATAAGAAGCCAATACCATTTTCGGTGCACAAGCAGCAGCCACTAAACCACTACCGGCTAATTTCATAAAATCTCTGCGAGAAACCATCACTATTTACCTTCACAACAGGTTTTATTATCAACGGGTTCGAACACTACCGAACTCTATTGTGAAGGTCAAATGCATAAACTGTGCTAGAAACGAACAAACCCAGTACAAAAACTGCTTAGTTATTGAACAGAAAAGAAAACCTGCCTAAGTCATTTTTTGGTAAATTTCCTCATTATTATTCAAATGTTAGAACCCGGTGGCAGTTAATGCTCTACTCAGCCATTACGGTAACTAAAAGAATCATAATGATAAATGTCATCACGGTAGTGCAACTCACCACCTTCATACCAAACTGTTTGGTAGATAATATGAACTGGGATACGTTTCTTAAGTGGAATCGCCGCATTTGTTAGTCCATCTTTATCTGCTAAGTGGTTTTCACTGATTCCTTGGGTTTCCAAAAGCATCAAGGCAAACTTATCGGCATTTTGCACCCTTACACAGCCAGAACTGAACGCCCTCGAAGGGTTATTAAACAAATACTTACTCGGTGTGTCATGCAAATAGATGGCACGTCGATTCGGTGTATTGAATTTATACAAGCCTAAAGCATTACCTTGCCCCGCTTGCTGCCTCATACGATAAGGGAAAGCCGTCGGGTTAACTGTCAGCCAATTAATACTATTCGGATCAATCAATTCTCCGGTTCGCCAGCTACTGATAATGTCAATATTGTGCCGAGCAAGATAATCAATGTCCTTTTTAACCATCGGCAAAATATCTTCAACCATGATCTTATAGGGCACATTCCAAGTTGGATTCAAAATCAATGAGTCCAGTTTAGTGATCATCAAAGGAGTCTTGCGAGAAAGACGACCAACAACAACCTTTGATTGGAATACTTCTTGGCCTAAATACCAATAACGCATATCAAAACTGGGCACATTGACAACGATCAGTGTGTCATTCAGTTCTGGCCATAAGCGCATCCGTTCAGCATTGAGAGCAAGCATCGATATACGATCAGTTAGAGGGAAATTAAGCCATTTGATAGTTTCTGGGCCAATAACACCATCAACCTGCAAACCATGCATGGCCTGAAAATCTTTAACTGGCTTAACTAAGCTATTGTCATACCAAGTGACACCGTCCTCAACTGATGAAACGTCAACATTGACCAACAATAAACGCTCAATGAGTACAGATCTGTGTGATAACTTATCACCCAGTTTTTTTAACCCTCGCTGCTGGTATAAAGAAACCTCGGCCTTTTCCGTACTCAGTAGGAAATCATAAGCATGCAGCAATTGGTCATAAGTTGGGTTTTGGGGTGTATAGAGATTGAGTAGATCAATGATACCTTGCTCTTTAACCGCCATATGCAAAGCAAATAATGCCTCTTGACTGGGCGGTGCTAATAGTTGATTAAGCTTCGATTCAAAGAACCATGCCATTCCAATTTTAGGTGCCTGCTCTGCGTAACTCAGATACAGAAGCAGAGTATCGGTTGCAAGAAGATCATATTCAAACATCAAATTACGTTCACGATAAGCCTGCATCTGATTAAATTGACGAGTAAACAGCGGGCTAAAGCCTGCACGTCGAATGACATCGAGTTGATATTCGAATTGGTCAATAACTTGGCTATCAAACCAAATTGACTGGTCGTTATTCTCTTGATAAATGCGTTCTAATAAGTGTGGATATTGAATAAACGACTCAAGTTCGTTGCCAGATTTTATCCAACCTAATTGTTCAAACCTTTCCATAGCAGAAAGCGAAAAGCTACTAACTATTAATAATAACGCCAATGTGGTGCCTTTTATCATCCTGAAATATCCAATTCATCCTGCATTGAATTTAGTATGGCAAAAGAATTCGTCTTGCGCGAAGTGTTGTGATTTAAATATTCAATTAATTAAATCACAGCAGACCAGTGGTTGTCCCAAAGAACATTACAATGAACACGTACCTCAGGCTCGGGATAACGGCAATTAACCGCTAACCCAGCCCCTGAACTGATTTGGAATTGATCATTATTGACAACAACGCCAGAAGCATCTGGCAAAGAAGATAATTCGACTAACTCCAAGCTATCCTTTGACCAAACCCCATAGCAATTACCTCGAGGCGAAGTCGCTAAAATCCATTGTTCCGTCGCGGCAATACTAGCGATATAGTGATTAAACCTTGCCCACTGTTCTGGTTCTGCTTGCAGAGGCAATAATTCACCACCTTGAGTATGCATCGCTAGCAGCGATGGGAATTCATCCACTTGCCCCCGATATTGTTGCCCACATAGAACGGTTTGTCCGCCATCATGCGTGAGGTGGCGAATACTCAGATGTCGGTCACTCAAAGTACGCTGCTCAACAATATGACCTTGTTCTGAAAGATAGGTCAAACTCGGCATCATACTCTCTATATTAAGCGGGGTTCGGCCATCAGTATGAACGCCCCCCACCCCAATCGCTAACCGGTTGTCGGACATGACTATTACTTCATGAGGACCAATACCAAACTCGCTAAACTCGGCGACTTTTTGGTATTGGTGGTGAACATCATACACACCGATAATGCCACGACTAGTTGATCTTTCGCCCTCAGCGGCATACAACCACGCACCATCATTGGAATAAACCCCATGCCCATAAAAAAACCTTGTACGCATAGCTGGTTGCAATTTAATTACTTCGCCAGTTTGATAGTTAAACGCCATAAAAAACTCACCTGGACGGCGAGCAAATGCAACAGCGTGTGGTAATTGACGGTGAATCGCAACACCATGACCACGAGCAGGTAAAGGCAAGGTTCGAATCGCTTGCCCTTTGGAATCGGCTACTACCGCCTGAAATTGAGCCCTGTTATGAATGGCGCAGCCAATTAAAGCGGGGGAATTTTGTTGAATCGTAGCACATCCAAAAGGTAACACAGGTGCGGCAGCGCCAAACAATGCCGCTTTTAAAAGGGTTCGCCTTGTTTGATCAGTCACCATCAGTTGCGTTAAATCCTATTGTGATACCTAATTCCACTGCGACTTCATCGTGCAGCAAATAATTGAGTTGCTCAAACTTATTGTATTGAGAAAGCACCTTTCGGTACCCTTCTTTATTTTGTAATAAATCAAACAAACTTGGCTCGGTTGGCCAAGTTAACAGCATCAAGGCAAAGTGGTTCTGCACGCGGTCAGCAAGGTCATTCAACCCTTTATCTCGCAGTAAAAAATCCAACCCTCCATCAGCTAAATATAACCTCTGCATTGCTTCAACATTGGCTTTCAGGTTGTTCATCGACACCTTTGCTCGCCATGACTCAGCGAAATAAGGACGCGGTTGTCCAATATTGGCTAACGGACGACTGAGCTTTTTCATACTGTAATCGAGTTGATTTGATAGTAGAGCAATGTATTCCGCTTCCCACGCCATGGCATCTAACGCTGCCCATGGATTAACATTCCATTGTGTGGCAATAAATTGTGCTTTGGTTGCTAAATTTTGGCTAATCGCTTGTGCAGCCTCACAAACCTGATGGATATTTTCTGATGAGTTGATGGTGTTCAATAAAGGTGAATATTCATCGTAAAGTAACCATTCAATAGCACCAATCCCTTGCACAGTAACACTTTGAGAGGCAATATCGTGCTCTGTCCATAAGATATCTGAGTGAACTAAGACATTCATTTTCCGCCCAGTGGTATCTTTTTTATCTGGCCAAAATTGAACATTCCAACTTTGTTCTAACGCTTTTGCTGGGCCACGCTCTTGCCCTTGAAGAGCCATCCAAGCTAGCGTCGTTTGTTGCCACTGGTTCTTTACTCCATCCAAACCGGTGTTAGGTGACCGACAATACTGCTCAAATCCCAACACTAATTGCTCAGCTTGCTGCGCGAAATGCTGAGCGGCAGCAAACTCAATTCGATAAACGCCTTGACTTATGTGTTGCGTTGATTGCATAGCATTGACGGTTTCTAGTTGTGAAGATTGGCAAGCGGTTAACAGCAACATGCTCAACGCTGAAAATGCGATTGAAATTTTCATGGCTTCCCCTACAAAGAGTTCAAAAAGGCAATTAACGCTTCACGCTCAGCCACATTGAGTTTCAATACTTGCTGTTGCGCGCTTTGTGCTTCGCCGCCATGCCATAAGATAGCTTCCATCAAGTTACGCGCACGACCATCATGCAGAAAATAAGTATGGCCACTTACTTCTTGGGTATAGCCAATTCCCCATAAAGGTGGGGTTCGCCACTCTTGACCATTTGCTAGAGCTTCTGGACGGTTATCTGCTAACCCTTCCCCCATGTCGTGTAGTAACAAGTCGCTATAGGGCGCGATTTTTTGGTTGGACAACGCGGGGCGATCGACCACTTTGGCTGTTTTCAAGTCCGTTCGATGGCAGCTTTCACAGCCAACTTGCTTAAATAGGGACTGACCCATTTTTACCTGAGGATCATCCACATTACGTCGCACAGGAACGGCTAAATGTTGAGAATAGAATTCAACAAAATCAAGAATATTATCACTAACCTCTGGCTCTCCACCGTTGGGTAATGATTGGCACAGTGTCTGTGTGTCGGTGCAATTTTCTTTGGGAAATAAGCGACTGGTTAGCCCAAGATCGCCATTAAACGCGGCGGCATTTTGCTGCATTAGCGTTGGTTGACCCGCTTTCCAACCAAAACGCCCTAATGCGAAACGTTGTTTTTCCACATCCCATACACGGTTTACTTTGCCCGAAATACCATCGCTATCGATGTCATCAGGGTCGGCCATTGCCAGTAACGTCTCGTCGGCAATACTTTCCAATAAACCCAAACCAATCATTGGTGGGGCAACGCGTGCTGAAAACTGAGTATCAGGGTGCATCTCACCATACGCTAGCTCGGTAATTTTTAAATTTGGCTTACGTAGCATCACATGAGTACCATCGACAAAAGTTACCGCAAATTCTTGGTACTTGATGTCTATTTTTCCTTCTGCTTTTTGGTCTGGAAGCGCAAAGTCTTGTAACTGCCCGCCATAGATAGGCTCTGGGATCACGCCTTCTTTTTCATAAATGGCTTTATGTTGCTCCGTGACCGCAGGAATACTCAAACGCACCAACATTGAAACCGCATGAGTATCGTTTTTCTCTGGAGGATGACCTCGTCCATCTTTAATGTGGCAATTCTGGCAGCCATTGGTGTTAAACAACGGCCCTAGGCCATCTCTGGCATCGGTAGAAGAAGGCGCAGGAACCCAAGGATTGCGGAAAAAGCTGTTACCGACGCTAAAATCAAGGCGCTTGCTCATTGGCAAATTCGCCGCTGGTAATGAATAGGTATTCGGCCCAGTTTTAGTCGTACTGGTCTCGCCACCAGATTTCACTTCGTCGGCTAAGCCTGGCAATGCAAGTAAACTCAATAGTGCGGCTGTGAAAACTAATTTCATTCCGTCATTCTCAATAATTATCGTTTCAGTGTAAAAGAGGAAAAGGGCTCATATGAGCCCTTATTTGCTGCTATTTATTATTAAAATTCGTGGTCGGCTGTATCAGGGTTGAGGTTATCGATACCAATCACTAACGCGGCTCGTTCAATGGAGGCAGTTTGCGCCACGAGCGCCATGATCGCGCCATTTACAACGGCGTTACCCTGTGGGTTATCTGCTGCAATCAGTTGGTCAAAATGTTGGTCATTTTTCTCAGCTGAAGTGACTAACTTGCCCACTTCAGCTCGGGCGTTATCAAATTGCTTTTGAATCTCTTTGGCCACTTGAGCGTCTTTTTGAGCAACAAGGTCGTTAATACTTGCACCCGTTAACAACGTACCGTCATGACGTTTGTAAATACCCGTATAAACGTTATAAATACCTTGCTCGTTATAATAGTGAGAGTTATGTGTGTTGTCGGAAAAACAGTCATGCTCATCTTCTGTCGAGTTCGCTTCCAACGCGACTTTCATCCGCTCACCCGCAAGTTCACCAAGTGACAGCGATCCCATACCAAACATCATTTTTCGCAAACCATTGTCTGATGATTCGTTGAGTAATTGCTGACGGTAGTTGGCTTTTTCATCCGCTGACCACTGTTTTTCCATCCATTCTAAATCTTGAACCAACAATTGAGCCACTGCCTTTAGATACTGACCACGACGATCGCAGTAATCATTAGTACACTCATTACCTACAACAAAATCTGTATAAGCACGAGCACCCGCCCCTGCATTAGTGCCATTTAAGTCTTGTCCCCACAACAAGAATTCAATTGCGTGGTAACCTGAAGCTACGTTTGCCTCTGAACCACCGACTTCGTTTAAACTAGCAATCAATTCTGGTGTGATGGTCGAGACGTCAATTGTGTTAGCGCCAATTTTTAAGGTTTGATTAGCGATAATGTTTGCGCTCGCTCCTTCATTACCCAACTCATATTGATAGTCGGTTGCAACGTAATCGATTAACCCTTCGTCTAACGGCCAAGCATTCAATTGTCCTTCCCAGTCATCAACTACAGAATTACCAAAACGAAAAACTTCAGACTGCTGGTAAGGCACGCGAGATACAATCCATGCTTGTTTGATATCATTTAATTTTGCCGCAGAAGGCGCAGCGAGGAATTGATCAATAGATTTTTCTAATGATTGAGCTGTCGTAAGAGAATCGGCAAAAACTGCATGGGCAATATTGGCATAATGTTCAACCACCTGCTCTTTTGTTACGGCAGCTGCAAAAGATGCACTACTTGCCATAGCAAGTGAGACAGCAATAGATTGAGACAGAAGTGTGTTAACTTTCATGAGAGCGTCCTTGTTGAGCAAATTAATTATGGTAGTGCTAATTATTATCATTTGCACTTTGATTGCCGATAATACAAATTTACATTTTTTTTGCAAGGTGTAAACGACAAAAACCTCAACAATGTGAGGCTTTTGTCGTTTAATCATAATGCTCAGTTATAGTTTTAAATGGTGCTTACCATGAGACACTTTCGCTTTAAGATAACTCTCGTTGCCAGATTTGATATGGGCAGCGGTGTTCACGACTTCAACAATCTCTATGCCGTGTTCTTTGAGTTCTTTAATTTTCTTCGGGTTATTCGTCACTAAACGAATTTTCGTCACATTCAGTGCTTTTAACATCTGTGCGGCTTCAGTGAAATCACGGAGGTCATCACCAAAACCCAAATGGTTATTCGCTTCGTATGTATTCATACCTTCACTTTGTAAGCGATAGGCATCAATTTTATTGTAAAGGCCAATGCCCCGGCCTTCTTGACGCAAATAAAGAATAATGCCGCCAGCTTCGCCCATTTTATTTATGGTTTCTTCTAGTTGTTCACCACAATCACAACGTGATGAATGGAACACATCGCCAGTCAAACACTCAGAATGCATACGGACTAGTGGCGTTTCTTGGGTAACGTCAGCTGTTCTGAAAATAACCGCAACATGCTCTTTATCCGTTTTTAGTCCTCTAAACGAGAGGATTTCCGCATCGATATTACTTTTGACACCGACTTTAAAATCTACTCTGGCTCGTACTTCCGCCATATCTACACTCACTTGAATTGTTGCTTGTTGCAATATTGAATTGATTTTCATTCGACCTACCCACTGTTCACTAACTATGGGGATTGATACCCCAATTTTCAATCAAAAGATCACAAGTGAGAATTGTTATAATATAACAATTCTTATCAAACAACAGAAAAAGATAAGATAGGAAAGTTAAATAGCGGGTTTAAGGTGACTATACCCAAACTACTTGAAGTTGCGGGTAGACGGTAGGCAAGTGAATCCCCATAAACATAGATAAGCAATCTGATTGGTTGAACGAGCGCTGCAAACGCTGTTGCAACTTCAAGTATGCTGTAGAGTAGATACCCCCGTGCATGCACGGGGTACTTACTGTTACAACTCCATGCGGAGTTGGCCAGAATCCTTTTCGCCCTGGTGTCTAACGTAATTCGCTATAATTTGTTCATTCACGCCTACGCTACTGACAAAGTAACCTGGCGACCAAACAATGTTCTCTTTCCAGTAAACCTTACTTAGCCAACTGAACGTTTTTCGCATGTGGTGCGACGATTGGCTTTTTAGTTTAC
>NZ_CAWPQZ010000068.1:0-9758 GCF_963889785.1 Vibrio sp. S12_S33
AAAATGCGTTTGCTAAAATCAAGCATTATCGAGCAATATCAACTAGATATGACAAGTTGAAAAGGAACTATGCCAGCATGGTATCGCTGGCATTTATGTTAATGTGGCTACCAATGCATTGCTGAGCGTAAAACGTACAGCAAAGATCAACACGCCCTAGCAATATCGCCACGTCGATTCATGGGCGCATACCTTTATTAAAGGGATTTGATAGGGTTACTTCATGATACACGAAATTAAAACAAACATACCTAAGGTTAGAACGGCACTAATGATCGATTTGATTGATTAGGTCGTGACTCCAACATGGAGAACTTGTGTTAAAATGGTAACCTTTTCACCCTCAAACAAGAAATCATGGCTACCATTCAAGTTCAATGTCGATTTTGTAACCAAACTGAATATGTACGTAAACACGGTAAGGGAGTAACGGGCTTTCAGCGATTTCGTTGCATAGAATGTAAGCGTTCCTTTCAGCTTGATTACGCTTACGAGGCATATAAGCCTAATGTCAAAGAACAAATTATTGATATGGCAATGAATAGCTCTGGTGTTAGAGAAACAAGCCGTGTTTTAAAAGTTGGCTACAACACCGTGCTACGCACTTTAAAAAACTCTCGCCAAGGCAAGTGACCGCTATACCCTTCGATAAAGCAAACATCTCTCTAATCTGTAAAGTTGATGAGCAATGGTCATTCGTAGGTAAAAAGAAAAATCGCCGCTGGCTTTGGTATGCTTGGTAGCCTCGCTATAAGCGCATCATTGCTCACGCATTTGGTAGCTGTAGTACGGATGCTCTGCGCTCGTTGCTCGCTTTGCTCAAGCCGTTTGATATCAGCTTTTTTTACCGATGACTTCAGCGTTTACACAAAAGAATGACCAAGGGAAAAGCATGTTGTGGGCAAAAGGTTCACTCAACGGATTGAGCGAACCAATCTAACCCTGCGTTCCAGATTAAAACGTTTAGTACGTAGAACAATCGGTTTTTCGAAATCGGAGAAGATGCACGATAAGGTGATCGGAGCATTCATTGAACGAGAATTCTATCTTTGAATCAACCGATTGGAGTCACGCCCCTCATTTTTGAATCATATATAACCGATAAGCTATTGACCTTGCCCCTAGGGGATACTTTAGTCTATTCAAGCTATTTAATACTAGAGTGATGTTGTTATGCAACAAGTAACGCATACAATTTGGTTTTCAGTGCTGATGGTCGTGGTTTTGATCACATCATCAATGGTGTCGAGTGCACCGTTGATGGCGATCACTATGGCAAAGATGCAATCTACCGAACAAGTATCGTCCTCTGGAATGCATAAAATGTATCCCTGTCAGGAAGGCAACCTAGCAACGCTTCACCATGCTGACTCCTCTGAGATAGTAGAAGCGTCATCCGTGGTTAACTGTATCGATATGGCAATGGATGGCGTTCATTCTTGCTGTTCGGCCATGTGCGCAGCTGCGTTTGCTTTGTTCCCATTAGGTGGTACTCCTTTTGTCCCCCATGTTGATTTGCTTTTGATTCATTCAGAACCGTTTACCAGCACCATTACCGTTTCCTGTTCACTTTATCGCCCTCCCATCGCGTAATTTCATCTTATTGACGCTTTTTCCCTGCAGAAAACGCGTATTCATGCTGCCTGAATTTTAGGCTAGCAATTTTTTTTGCATCTCAATGTTTTCCATTGAGTGCATATGTGGATGGAATTTTATTGTGAAATTCAAACTCTCTGTGATCGCATTGTCGATCAGTACTTTGTTAATACCGATAGCGGTAAATGCGACAGAGCCAGTCGCTATCAGTAAAGCCAATGTATTAACTCAATTGATAGAGACGGCATTATCAATTGATGCCAGTCGTCAGCAGTATTTTGCTCAATCTCAAGCGATTCGTGAGACTGGCGTAGCCAGTTCAACCTTGATGGATCCAAAGCTAAAAGTGGGATTTGGGGGTCTTCCTGTCGATAGCTTTAAATTTGACCAAGACCCAATGACCAATATTTCGGTAGGTTTAATGCAGCAATTTGAGCGTGGTTCAACATTGACGCTTCAAGCAAAGAAAGCTGAACAACAAGCCGATGGTATGGCTTTGCAAGTGCGCCAGCGCGAGTTGGAGGTTGCCAATAGCATGACTCAACTTTGGTTAGAGTTGGGATATCAACAATATGCTCAACGCATTTTGCGTGAAAATCAGAGCTTGATGAGTGAATTAGAGCGTTTTATTGAAACCAATTACTCGTTGGGTAAAAGCGAAGCGCAAGATTTGTTGCAAGCTCAATTACAAGTATCAAAATTGGATGAAAAACTACAGGCTAATCGCCAAATACAAAGTCGAATTTTGTCACAACTTTCAGAATGGCTAGGTTCGGCATGGTTAGCGAACCAACCAACACTAAGTGCCGATAACCAGCTGCCGTGGACACAACTTACCGAACAATTAACTTCAATGACAGAGCAGAATCAGCATTTCACTCAACTGATGAAACACCCGATGATTGGGATGGCGGAAGCGGCGATCAACACCAGTAAAACACAAGTGGAAATCGCACAAACGGCTTACCAGCCTCAGTTCGGAGTGGAAGTGATGTACGCCTATCGCCAAGCCAATGATATGAAAGGTCAGCCTGCTTCTGATTTGGTCAGTGCGTACCTCACTATGGATATCCCGTTATTTACAGGAAATCGTCAAGATAGAAATCATGCAGCAGCGCAATATCAAGTCGGCGCTGCTAAGTCTCAGCGTGATGTTTTGCTTGCTCAAATGAATGCCAAAGTGAATGCATTATTGGTCGACAAAGCTAATTTAGAACAGCGCTTAGAGCGCTACCACTCTACGTTGCTTACCCAAGCAAAAGCACGAACTCAAGCTATTGAGCGAGGTTATGAAAACAGCACCGCGCAATTTAATGATGTAGTCAGCGCGGCCAGTGATGAATTGGCATTGCAATTAGAACAAGCCCGTTTAACAACAGACTTGAATCTGACCAACAGTAACCTTGCTTATCTATTAAGCGGGTTTGATTTTCAGGTGGCGGCACCAGCGCTTGAGCAAGTGAAAAAGTAGGAGATATCAATGAAATTATTCAACGTAGCAGTCCTTTCGCTTGCTATCGGTGGCGCACTTGGGTTTGTCGCTAGCCAATATTTTCCCCATCAAGATGGTGAGAACCATGATATGCAAGCGATGAGTGATTCAAGTTCACCCTCTGAGCCTTTGTATTGGGTTGCACCAATGGATCCAAATTATAAGCGTGATAAGCCGGGTAAATCGCCGATGGGGATGGATCTTATTCCCGTCTATTCTGAAGATGAAAGCGGTACTGATGAGCAAGTTGGTACGGTGACAATCAATCCGGCAGTTGAAAATAACCTTGGCGTTAAAACCGAGCGTGCGGTTCTGACCCAATTATCACCGCGCATTGAAACGGTAGGTTACATCGCTTTTGATGAAAGTTTACTGTGGCAAACCAACGTCCGTGTTAGTGGCTGGGTCGAAAAACTCCATATCAATGCGGTTGGCGAGCAGGTGAATAAAGGTGATGTACTATTTACCCTTTATTCTCCGGATTTGGTCAAAGCGCAGGAAGAATTGCTCAACGCTTATCGCACCGATCGTCGTGGACTAGTGAAAGGCGCTACTGAGCGTTTGCTTTCTTTGGGGGTTGATCGTGAGCAAATCCAACGGATCGTCAAGCAAGGAAAAGCGACTCAATTTATTGAAATTAAAGCAGTCGCTGATGGTGTGATTGCCAGTTTAAATATTCGAGAAGGTGGCTATTTATCACCAGCACAAGCGGTAATTAGTGCTGGACCATTGAATGAAGTTTGGGTTGATGCCGAAGTTTTTGAGCGTCAAGCGCATTGGATCAATGCAGGCAGTTTTGCCACGATGACCTTAGATTCGATTCCGGGTAAAGAGTGGCAAGGTCTGGTCGATTATGTTTATCCCATTTTGGATCCGAATACACGCACTTTACGTATGCGCTTAAAATTCGCTAACCCCAATGGCGATCTTAAACCAAACATGTTTGCTAATATCGCCTTACAACCTGTTTCTCAGCAAGCTGTCTTGACTATTCCTAAAGCCGCCGTGATTCGCTCTGGTGGTATGACACGCGTGGTATTGGCGCAAGGAGAGGGTAAGTATCGTTCGGCTCGTATCAGTATTGGCCGTGAAGCAGGTGATCGCATCGAAGTTCTGCAAGGGTTGACAGAGCAAGATAGCGTTGTGACTTCTGCTCATTTTATGTTGGATTCTGAATCTAGCCAAACAGCGGATCTTTCTCGCATAAATGGGGTAGAAGTGGCAAATGAAGTTTGGGTTGATGGTTCAATTAATACTCTGTTGGCAGACTTTGGCATGATCACACTCGAACACTCAGCAGTTAAAGAGTGGGCTTGGCAAGCGGGAGAAATGAATTTTACGGTAGACGAAGGGATTGATCTTAGTGTTTTTGCGGAAGGGCAAAACGTTCGCTTTCTTATATTGAAACAAAATGGAGACTACCTGCTTAAAGCGCTTCAACTTAACTCGCAAGCGGTGCAGGGGGGTAAACAATGATTGGTGCGATTATTCGTTGGTCGATCAATAACCGCTTTTTGGTGTTAGTCGCCACATTGTTCCTTACTTTAGGTGGACTTTACAGTGTAAAGAACACTCCCGTTGATGCCTTGCCAGATCTTTCTGATGTGCAAGTCATAATTAAAACCAGTTATCCAGGCCAAGCACCACAAGTGGTGGAGGACCAAGTTACTTATCCATTAACCACGGCTATGCTTGCAGTTCCTGGCGCTGAAACGGTACGTGGATATTCATTTTTTGGTGATTCTTATGTTTATATCATCTTTAATGATCAAACCGATATGTATTGGGCTCGCTCAAGGGTATTGGAATACTTAAGTCAAGTGGCACCTAAACTACCGCCCAATGCCAAACCTACCTTAGGGCCCGATGCGACGGGTGTCGGTTGGATATACAGCTATATATTGCAAGATAAAACCGGTAAGCATGATCTTTCGCAACTACGTAGTTTGCAAGATTGGTTTTTGAAATACGAATTGCAAACCGTTAATGGTGTGTCAGAAGTCGCCACGGTTGGCGGTATGGTTAAGCAGTACCAAGTGCAAATTGATCCTGCAAAATTGCGTGCATACAACCTAACCTTGCAACAAATAAATATGGCGATTCAAAACGGTAACCAAGAAACCGGAGCGTCGGTAATTGAGGTGGCGGAAGCGGAACATATGGTTCGTACTACCGGCTATTTAACAAGTATCGAAGACATTAAAGCGTTGCCATTAAAAGTAACGGATAAAGGTACACCACTACTTTTAGGTGATGTGGCTGACATTAACCTTGGCCCGCAAATGCGCAGGGGGATATCTGAATTCAACGGTGAAGGTGAAGCTGTTGGCGGTGTGATCGTAATGCGATTTGGTGAGAACGCTAGTCAAGTTATTGATAATGTAAAAATAAAATTGGCAGAACTGCAACGTGGTTTGCCAGAAGGTGTCGAGATTGTCGCCACTTATGATCGCTCCACTTTAATTGATCATGCGGTTGAAAACCTTTGGCATAAATTAGCTGAAGAATTCATCGTTGTTGCAATTGTGTGCGCGTTGTTTTTGTTCCACATGCGTTCGTCATTGGTTATTGCACTTAGTCTACCTGTGGGAATTTTGTCGGCATTCATTGTAATGCACTGGCAAGGCATTAACGCCAACATCATGTCACTGGGTGGGATTGCTATTGCTATTGGGGCGATGGTCGATGGCGCGATCGTTATGATCGAAAATGTTCATAAGCATATTGAACGGACCCCGTTGACCGATAAAAACCGCTGGCAGGTCATTGCGAAGGCTGCGGAAGAAGTGGGCGCACCGTTATTTTTCTCCTTGCTCATTATTACATTAAGCTTTGTGCCGGTTTTCGCGTTAGAAGGGCAAGAAGGCAAAATGTTCTCGCCGTTAGCGTTTACTAAAACTTACGCCATGGCAGCGGCGGCGGGTTTAGCTATCACCCTTGTGCCGGTATTAATGGGTTATTTCATTCGCGGAAACATTCTTCCAGAACATAAAAATCCAGTCAACAGGGGGCTTGTTGCGTTATATCGACCGCTGCTTAATCTGAGCTTACGTTATCCAAAAAGTATGATCATATTAGCGTTAGGTTTGATGGCGTCAGCTTATTATCCACTGAGCAAACTAGGCAGCGAGTTCATTCCTCCTTTAGATGAAGGGGATTTAATGTACATGCCGACCACTTATCCGGGCATTTCTATCGGTAAGGCTCGTGAGTTATTACAGCAAACCAACAAACTCATCAAAACGGTTCCAGAGGTAGAAACCGTGTGGGGGAAAATTGGTCGAGCAGAAACCGCGACCGATCCGGCTCCGCTGACGATGATAGAAACGGTTATTCAACTGAAACCTCAAGATCAATGGCGTGAAGGGGTAACGACGGAATCTTTGCGCAAAGAATTTGATAATTTAGTGCAATTTCCGGGGTTGACTAACGCATGGGTAATGCCAATCAAAACGCGCATCGATATGTTGGCGACGGGCATTAAAACTCCAATAGGGATCAAAATCGCCGGTCCAGATCTAAAAGAGATAGAACAAATCGGCGCGCAGTTAGAACCGATTCTTAACCGTATCCAAGGAACGGCCTCGGTCTATGCTGAGCGTGTAGCGGGTGGTCGTTACGTGACCATTGATATCAACCGTCTACAAGCGGCGCGTTATGGTCTCAGTATCAAAGATGTGCAGCAAGTGGTCTCAACAGCGGTTGGTGGTATGAATGTGGGTGAAACCATTGAAGGACTCGAGCGCTACCCTATCAACGTGCGTTATCCGCAGGACTATCGCGATTCGGTTGTGAAATTGCAAAACCTTCCGCTGGTGACGCCTAACGGGGCTCGTATTGCCTTAGCCGATGTGGCCGATATTCGCTATGAAGATGGCCCCCCAATGATCAAAACCGAGAACGCTCGCCCAAATGGCTGGGTATTTGTTGATATTGAGGGACGAGATCTGGGTTCATACGTATTGGATGCGCAAAAAGCGGTCATCGAACAATTGATGCTGCCTGCTGGCTATTCACTGGCATGGTCTGGTCAATATGAATACATGGAGCGAGCGAAAGCACGTTTAAGTGTGGTCACACCGATTACTTTGGCGATCATCATGCTGCTGCTTTATTTCAGTTTTCGCCGTGTCGGAGAAGTGTTGATCATTATGGCGACCTTGCCATTAGCATTGGTCGGCGGCCTGTGGTTAATGCACTATCTTGGTTACAACTTCTCGATTGCAGTGGGCGTTGGCTTTATTGCGTTGGCTGGTGTTGCGGTAGAAATAGGTGTGATTATGCTCGTCTATCTTAACCAGGCATGGCATTACAAAAAGATTGATGCGCAGCAAAGTCATACAGCTATCGGTAGCAGTGACTTAATTGAAGCCATTCGAGAAGGGGCTGGTCAGCGTGTGCGTCCAGTGATGATGACGGTGCTCACCGTGATCATTGGTCTTATCCCAATTATGTATGGTTCAGGCACGGGTTCGGAAGTGATGCAGCGTATTGCAGCACCGATGATCGGTGGTATGGCATCTGCGCTATTGCTGACGTTACTGGTACTGCCTGCGGTATTCAAATTATGGAAGAGTCGTGAAATCGCTAAAGATTAATGACTTTAATATTGAACAAACAAAACACTCGAATTCAAGAAGGAATATAAAATGAAAAGAACACTGATTGCATTCATATTAACTGTGTTGACTACCTCTGCTATTGCAGAAATGGATCACAGTAAGATGGACCATAGCAAAATGGATCACGCTGGTATGATGATGGACGGCATGTCTGAGGTAGGCATGCCCGCTAAAGGTGCTAAACCAGATAAAGTTGTGCATGTTCTACTATCTGATGATATGACAATTACGTTTAAGAAAGCCGTCAAAATTGAGCCCAACGATGTAGTGCAATTTGTGGTGATGAATACGGGTAAAATTGAACACGAGTTCTCAATTGGTTCAGCCGCTGAACAATTGAAACACCGAGAGATGATGCGCCAAATGGACGGGAAAACACATCATAGTGAGAATGTTGTGTTGGTCGAACCGGGTAAAGCGAAGCAGTTGCTATGGCACTTTCATGGCGACAAAAACATAGAGTTCGCCTGTAACATTCCAGGTCACGCTGAAGCTGGAATGGTCAAAAAGATTCAACTGTAATGTAAAGCGCCCTCCAATATCGGAGGGCGTTTAGTATTGAATATGTTGTTACTTACTTTAAGTTATCTAGTGGTAGCCAGTTTACTTTTACTCCGGCTTGTAAAAACATATCTTGGCTGACTTTGATTTTATCACCCCAGCGAGACAAAAAGTCTTCCGTTTGTTCAGGGCAGTGAACCGCAGAAATACCGGTTTGAATAATTTTTGCCGCACAGTTTGGGCAAGGGAAATGAGTCACGTAAATCTCACAGCCATCTAAATCACGCTTAGCAAAAAGAATCGCGTTTTCCTCAGCATGCAAGGTTTTGAGATATTTCATATCTCGATCATCTGTTCCTGCGCTGTCTGAAATGCCGTGTGGATAGCCATTGAAGCCAACGGAAACGATGCGATTCTGTTTGGTAATGACTGCACCCACTTGGGTTGACGGGTCTTTACTCCAAGAGCCAACAAGTTCTGCCATTTGGTAAAAGCGTTGTGCCCATTTCGAAATCATGCTTTGTTCCTCTAATGATTTTTCTTTGCTCCCCAGACTAAATAGGGATTTGTGATAAAGATCAGCATTAATATCCTAGTTTTCGAGCACTGAGTCTAGAGTAAATCTATTTTAGCGAAGATATTTCTTAAATTAGAGTGAGAGCTCTATCCCGTTTTTTTCTTCAATGGACATATTTAGGATTTTCTTTGTGCGAGATCTCTTACACGGACTGTAAGATTTTAGCGTTTATTGATGCCGTAGAATGAGATGTTATATTTTTAACTCATTGAAAGTTAATCATTATAATTGCAATTAATTTATAGTGTAGAAAAGTTTTTTCAGGACGGTAATTGTTCGTTAACGTAAAAAAAGTAATCTTAAGTTGTCAGCAGGAAGCAGACACGGAACAGGAAAGGCCCAAGGATAGGTCATCTTCAGGACGAAGATTCGATGATTCAGGAAGAATGGTCGGCAAGGAAAGCGAAGGACATTGGCTGGATGCTGAATAACTAGGATGGTTATCAAGGACGGTTAATGTACGGTGCAAAGGATAATTGCACGAAATCTGTCAGGAAGACAGATTAAGGACACCGCTAGGAAGGCGATGAAAAGGATTGCGCTGAAGGAGTCAGCCAACTATCAAGGAATAGATGCAGGGAGCACCTATTATAGTAGCTGGATTGCTGCGAGTAAGAACTGGAACCCCACTAGGCGAAAGCTTAGTGGGGTTTTCTTTATTTTATTCTGTGAATACAGAAAACCACGGGTTTACCCGTGGATGAATGCCTTTGGAGACGGTACGATGGATAAATGCAATATTACACCTCGTCCCATAGTGTCTATTACACGAAGTATCACGCAGTTTGGGTAACTAAGTACCGTCGGAAAATCCTGAATCCTGGTATGTGCAGCTACCTACGAAAGGTTATGCCAAAGTTACTGCGAAGTTTACCTGGCGTTGAGATCGAGACGATAGGCTTTGATGAAGATCATCTGCATATGATGATGCTTATCCCACCGAAATACAGTATTTCAGACGTCATGGGTA
>NZ_CAWPQZ010000069.1:0-9496 GCF_963889785.1 Vibrio sp. S12_S33
TATTTGAAGCCGATAAAACTCAACACAAACCAGATCCAAAACTTAATTGAGGCAACCCAAGAACCTTAAAAACGATAAATCTCAGGTTGTTCAAGAATCCATTTCGACCAAGCCAACTTGCCGAAAATACAGAACAAATTCTCAATAAAATCGTAGCTTTGACCTTAAAAACTCATCAAACACATAACGCCGCATTAAGGTGTGAGCAACGCTACCACGACACCCAACCATACCAGCGTAAACACAAAACCCAACGATGGAATGAAAAATGCCAAGCGTTGGGAATCACTCTTAAATGCTTTGTTAGTTTTACCCTAGCGCACCTTGATTTTTTAGATATTTCTCAAGTAAACCAGCCTTTTCTAGCATTCTGAATGGGTTGTTCATGGCGGCATTTTCAGCGTGCTGATCAGTTACCCTACACCAAGGACATTGATCATCTGTATCTATAAGCGGCTCGGTACAAGAAATACAAAGTTTATCAGCTTGCGCTAATTCCCCATTTTCAAAACGGTAAGCTGCTTTAGTTGCATCTAAGAAGTAAGGCTTAGGGTTACTTTTTCCAATAACCTGTTTCAACCAGCTTATTCCGTTGTCATTAGCCACATCAAGACTTTTCGAGACAAACTCTTCACTTGCTCTAGGTCCAACTAGTATTTTAGTAACACACGACATTGGAATTTCTAAAATATCCATTTCAGCAATTTTTGTTGTCACACCCAGAGTGTCAACAAACCTGACCTCTTTTTCATAGCTCCACTCATCATATTTGGAAAAATATGCTTCAACAAAAGTATAATCTTGTAACTCTTTAACATGACGAGGCTTTAATGTTTGAGCCGCCCTAGCCAATATTTGAGACAGGTTCGGATGTGGCTCAGTTCGATAACTCACTTCCCATACTGGATTACCCTCAAACTTCTCTTGTAGTTTTTCCAAGTCAAACTCGAGCACAAAACCAGAATGGTTGTTTGCGTAATGAGCCCACATAGGAGACGCAATCGGAGATTGAGAAAAACAGGATGTGGGAAACTGAGGTAACTCACTAATTACTTCATTATAAAAAGCTATATGCTCCGGCAACAGGTCTCTTTTGACAGAGAGAAATAGCTCATAAGGATCATTGTAGTCTTTTGGGTATGAACACTTAACATTACAAAAATCGTCTTTAGCAAAGACTAAATCAATTACGCCCTCACCAAAGTATTTATATATCTTACTCATATTTACTCCACTGCACTCAATGGTAAAACTAACGCCCAATTAAGGGGTGAGCAACGCTACCACCCGACCTAAAGCATTGCACCGTAAACACTACAATTGAAGTAGAAGCAAAAATGCCAAGCGTTGTGAATCCCTCTTAAATTGCTTGTTAGGTTCGTTAATATTGAAACTCCAATTTGACCAATTGAGGGCATGGAGAATCAAACTTAAGATGAACCGACGAACAAGTTTTGGACATGACTTTAAATGAAACAACCCCATCGCCGAGCGCACCAATAACATATGACTCATCTTCGAAAGGCTTATCAAAGTTGAATGTGAAATCGAGTACTCCATTATCTATGAGACAAGATATGTTTTTTGCATCGATGATGTTTACGACAGAATTAGGGTCAAACTTAATATATGCTAGCGCATCACTTTCCTCATGCTTTATCGGAGGGTTGATTAGCTTCTGGTTTATTTCCTTATACTTTTTAAGTGACTTTCTATCAATTGTCCCGTCATGGGCTAGCCTGTGACAACTTGGGCACAAGGCTACTAAATTATCCGGCTTATGTTCCTTGCACTTTGCCCAAGGTACTATGTGATGTAAATCTATATTCGCAGAGTCTTTACAGGTAGGAATTATGCACCTATGCCCAGCTTCAACTAGCACTTCTCTTTTTACTTCTGCTGGTATTGCTGACCTTTTAGTCATTCAAATCTCCTTGTAGAACCTAACGCCCAATTAAGTGGTGAACAACGCACTGACCAAGCCGCTGCATTGCACCGTAAAACACTTTACCTGACGCATAGTAAAACTGCCACGCGTTGAGAATCCACTTGAATTGTTTGTTATGTGAATTTCACGCTGCATTCAAAGTAAACCACCGTAGAAACGAAGAAATTTTAATAAGTTACGTGCAAAAACGATGCTTACCAAAACCTAAATTTCACAGCGATCTTAGCCAACGAGAGCCACTTGCAGAATCAACAACAAAGAAAGCGCCCTTTCAGCAACCGCTAAATTTTTTGCTTCACCAGATTTTCAGAGCTGAATGTCAGCAAGTGAATCAGTCAAAAAGACATTTCAATTAAAGCGATTTGAAACTGATGAAACTCAACACAAACCAGATCCAAAACGCAATTGAGGCAACCCAAGAACCTTGAAAACGATCAATCTCAGGTTGTTCAAGAATCCATTTCGACCAAGCCAACTTGCCGAAAACACGGAACGGATTATCAATGAAATCGTAGAATTAACCTCAAAAACTCATCCAACACATAACGCCGCGTTAAGTGGTGAGCAACGCCAACCACCTCACCTAACCCATTGTGACATAAACACTTAAAATGAAGAAAGACGAAAATGCCGAGCGTTGGGAATCCGTCTTAAACGCTTTGTTATGCGTACTTACCCCAGCAAGCTTCGCTCTAGGCTTTCTTTCGTTGGAACCGAGTTTTGTTCAAACATTTTCTCTACAGATTTGTATAAAAGCTCATATGTTTGTAACAAGGTTTCCTGCTTTACTGAATTGTCACCGTGCGCAGCCTTTGAACGTTCGTTATACAGCTTTGCGACCTTTTTATATAATAGGTAGGCTTTATCACCACCATCAGGTTCAAGATAAGATGCGATCATTACAGAAACTCGAAAACGTAATTCTGCTTTGTCTTTTGTGAAAATAGCTTCTAAAGCCCCCCACAATAATACGAGACTCATTGGAAGAGATTGTTGAAAATGAACTTCATCCAAAGAACTTACCGCTAATTTAAGCTCGTAATGACTATAAATAAGATCCATGCACCTTTCAAAGTTCTCTGCAATCCAACCAAACTTATCTTGAGAAAGTTCGTTATTTGCACCTTTAAGGACTAATACCCGGTTAGTCTCCCATAAAGATACTTCTGGATCGCTATCGTTGAACTCAGCTTTTGATGCAAATGAAACCGATGAGATTAAAAAACAATGTAATTGAGGTGATAGCCCCAAGCGTAAAAGGCTAACAATGGTCTTTACATAATCATATGCCTCAGCCCCCTCCGGCTTTTGAGTTAAATCAACTTCAAGCTCCCAATGGACAATTTTGTCACCTGAGCCCCTTACCGTTTTCCAAGGAGAAGGAGCAAGTTTCTCACTAGTTGGTGATTCAAGCGCAACCATATGAGGGGACATAAAATGCGCGTATGCATGCCTAGCAATGACACCTTTCGGTAAAACTAACTCATCAAAACTAATTTTGACACCCGACATACCTAGGTAAACGTTACTATTATCAAACATCTTCATCATCGTTTTTCGCCTGTACGCATAACGCCCAATTAAGGTGCGACAACGCTATAACACCCAAGCTAAATCACTGCGCCATAAACACAAAATTCAAACCGGAGTAAACTCGCCAAGCGTTAGGAGTCACTCTTAAATTGTTTGTTATGCATTTAAAGCCCACCACACAGGTCTAAGTAATTCCCCGTAGAGAATGATGACTTTTCCGATGAAAGCCAATAGATAGCTTCTGCTACCTCTTCAGGACGCCCTCCTCGTTGGAGAGGGATAATACTTTTTAACCGCTCTATCCTTTCAGGCTCACCACCATCAGCATGCATTTCCGTATAAATGAGCCCAGGGCGAACGCAATTAACTCTGATACCTTCTGAGGCAACTTCTAGAGATAACCCTTTTGTCAGCGTATCAATTGCCCCTTTAGACGCTGCGTAATCAATATACTCATTTGGCGAACCCGAACGAGATGCGCCCGATGAAACATTCACTATCACACCTCCATGCCCACCATGACGTGTAGACATGCGTTTGACTGCCTCACGGCAGCAAAGAAAGTAACTAGTCACATTATTAGATAAGATGGTATTGATTCGGTCGGCAGTCATATCTTCGAGGCGTGATTGTTTGCGAAGAATACCTGCATTATTAACAAGCACCGACAAAGCACCTAGTTCATCATCGATTCTCGCAAATAGCCTTGATACTTCAACTTCACTCGAAACATCAGCTTGAACCGTAATACACTGACCACCTGTTAACCTAATTTCATGAGCTAACGCTTCTGCCGCTGCCGAATTGGACTTGTAATTAATACAAACTGCATAGCCGTTAGAAGCGAATAGCTTTGAAGTGGCAGCACCGATGCCTCTACCACCCCCGGTGACTAGAACTACTTTTGATTCACTCATATATCACCCTTGAGTCTCGAAATTGGAGAAATGCATAACGCTGCGTTAAGTGGTGAGCAACGCGACCACAATCCTAAACCATTGCGCCTTAAACACAAAACTCAGCCTAGAGCCGAAACTCCCAAGCGTTGGGAATCCGTCTTAAACGCCTAGTTAGCTGCTGCACTTTCGCTAGCAAATTACGCCCAAATGCCTAATTTGAAACACATTATTGCTTTCAAACGGCAAAGTAAAACAGACAACTGTGAAATTAAAACCTAATCCACGAAATGCGCTTGGCAAAGAAGAAATGACCGAGGAAATCACCATTTCTGAACTCGGTAATTTGCAAAAAATTCTATCGAAAAAGCCAACGACAAAGCACACGAAACGCATTTAGGCATTCATGAATTTCAACAGCAAAGAAGCCACGCCAATGAACTTAACAAAAACAACATTTCCCGTAAGCAGACTTCGTTAAGTTCAAACACTTCCCGAAAAGTGCCACTGGCGAGATAGTTGAGAAGCTGAGATTTGTCCGGTGTGTAGCTAGGAAACCCAAAGCCTTTCCACCTTAAATTCACAGTTTTTCTTAACCTCAGCTAACGCCCAATTAAGTGGTGAACAACGCACTGACCAAGCCGCTGCATTGCACCGTAAAACACTTTACCTGACGCATAGTAAAACTGCCACGCGTTGAGAATCCACTTGAATTGATTGTTATGTGAATTTAGCTATGAATTCAAAGTAAACCACCGTGGAAATGAAGATATTTGAATAAGTTACGTACAAAAACGATGCTGACCAAAACCTAAATGTCACAGCGATCTTAGCCGAAGAAAACCACTTACAGAATCAACAACAAAGAAAGCGCCCTTTCAGCAACCGCTAAACTTTTTACTTCACCAGACTTTCAGAGCCGAATGTCAGCAAGTAAATCAGTCAAAAAAGCATTTCAATTAAAGCGATTTGAAACTGACGAAACTCAACACAAGCCAGATCCAAAACTTAATTGAGGCAACCCAAGAACCTTAAAAACGATCAATATCAGGTTGTTCAAGAATCCATTTCGACCAAGCCAACTTGCCGAAAACACAGAACGAATTCTCAATGAAATCGTAAAATTAACCTCAAAAACTCATCCAACACATAACGCTGCGTTAAGGGGTGAATGCCGTACAAACCAGCTTTCCGCAGACCACCATCACCACCAAAACTCACCGCATACCAAAAATGCCACGCGGCATGAATCCCTCTTAAACGCCTTGTTATGTGCGAACTCGTTCAGTAACCTTGTCATACGAAGTTTTGCAGACTTTACAAGTAAAATGCGGATTTGGTGTACTTGTAAAACTAGCCTCCGAATATACCAAATGTATTAATTTGTCATCACTTTCATAGCATTTTGTACAGAACGGGGAATCATCATTCTCTGCCCAATATAGTTCGGTTTCCGAATCGTAGGTGACTTTAACCCTTTCATCTAACCGCTGCGTAAGCTGTCTGATTTCTTCATTCTTTTGCGCTAAAATCCCATGTAACTGACTAGCTTCAACCATTGTTAATGAAAGCTGCTGAGTAAGCGTTGCTAAATGTAACTGCAACTCCACAGAATCAGGTTTATCTTGTTGAACTAACTTTAACGTTTCCAAAGACTTGTTGATGAAATCGATCAAAGTAACACCTGTGGCTAAACTAACTGACATTTGTTCTCCATACCTTTAATTACCTCATAGCACATAACGCCGCATTAAGGTGTGAGCAACGCTATCACGAAACTTAACTAGACCACCGTAAACACTGAACCCAACGATGGAATGAGAAATGCCATGCGTTGGGAATCACTCTTAAATGCTTTGTTATGTGCGAAGTTTCGCTGTGTGATAATCTAGTTTATAAAGTACTGGAGACATTTGCATTTGCTTTACTTCAATACCTTTCCGTTCACAGATGTCTATTACCTTATCCGCATCATCTTTGGCTATCTTTGTGCCGAGAATTACATATTTAGGCTTGGGAACCTGATAGCCCATCTCTTTCTGCAATATTCCATTACTGAAGACTAAACGCCATTCTTTTTCATATGACCACTCTTGGCTTTTTACAAGAGCAGCTTGATTTATGTACAAAATATTATTGATAGTTTTTTCTTGAGAAAATATACCTGAAGCATCGAACATATTTTCTGAATAGATGGCGGGATAAAGCATTCTTGTCCGTAAATCATCATTACCCAAAGCGCTGAAATCATAGGCTATACAAAAGCCTTTATGGTAATCAGCGTAATGAGACCACATAAGAATTGATGTAGGATCTTCCGAGAAGCAACACACTTTAAAGGCTTGCTTCATGTTTTCAGAAAGTTCTGAAATCATGCCTAGCCCGCGCTTTTTTATTGTAGCAGCTAAAGCATCACCTATTGTTTTGCCATACTCCGGACGGTCAGGATAACTCAGTTCCATGAGCTTAGTCATGGGGTTGTCAGTATTTAAAATAGCATCAATTGACTCTTGATCTTCCTTAGATATGATTCCTGCTTCAAAAGCCATATCTAAAATTAATGTTGGATCATATGGGTCTAACTCATCTTTTTTCTTAAACGAGCAATCATATGGATCATTGAAATTTCTAGGGTCTGATAACCAGATGCTATCTTCCTCTAGGTTTTTGAGCGAGTACTCATCTACTGATCGATATTTATAGAGAAACTTAGGCAAATTCTCGAACTTTAAGCGAATAGCCTTATCTATTTTTTCGACTGACGTTTCTTTTGAAAACACCAACTCTTTGTATTCTTGAAACCACTGCACTATAAACTTCCCTCCAAGCACATAACGCCGCGTTAAGTAGTGAGCAACGCCACCACGAAACTTAACGATACCACCGTAAACACGAAACCCAACGATAGAATGAAAAATGCCATGCGTTGGGAATCTGTCTTAAACGCTTTGTTAAGTGCTTTTTATTTGACCATCAGTTCTTTGATTTGCTGAATATTTAAATTGTGCTTATAAACACAATGATCACCTATACCTATAGCCAGTAACCAACAGATAATAGGAACAATGATTGTACCAGCAGTAAAGAAGGCAACGATACAAAGAACGAAAGCTCCGGCTATTGAAGAGTAGAATAAACCCAACGGTCCAAAGAACAGTGTGAGGAGGAAAGATACTAACCTTGATTTTTCATTAAGATTCACTTTAAGCACCCAAATTAATTATATTTTGCCGACCAATAACCACATCAATAAAATGGTTTCTAGTTAACGGGATTCTATACTAAAAACTCCCAAATCAAGAAGAATTTTATGCATTAACACTCTTAATTATAACGACGATTTCTAAAAACACTTAACGCCGCATTAAGTGGTGAGCGACGCTAAGCACCTATGCCTCGACAAACCACTTAAAACGCAAAAACTGAATTTACACTAAAACCGCCAAGCGTTGCGAATCCGTCTTAAATGCTTTGTTAAGCGTATTCTCAAGTTATTCGCTGTAATAGAAAAGCTCAAATTCCCCGGCTAGAAAAGAGATATCCATACCTAACTTTCCGCCTAATACTTCCATTAGACTCATTACAGATGATTGATATCTTTCCATATTTTTACTACAAAAGTCTCGTTGATATTTTGGGGCAAAAGAAAAACCAATGTATGTAATGGGATCTTTGTAATGTACTAGGTAGTCTCTTAACTTAAACAACTCTACAAGATCATCACGCCATTTTAACGAGCCATAATTTATCTCGTTTGTTTTACAGAGATACTTAATTTTATCTACTGTGCCTCTGAATTGCTTTTCATCTAACCCTGAAGTGCTAGGAGTATTTTGCCAGGCTAGGTTAACAAATGCTTCAGTTGCTATAGCCCAACCTAAAACAGACTCGATACATAAAGATATTGTTTTCTCATCATCGAACGCTGGACTCATTAGCGTAATGTCTTTTGCAGTCTCAGGATCAGAGTGCCTGACTGAAACCAAATGTTTGGTAGCTTCTAACCAACTCTTATTGGCATTTTTGAGTAGAAGCTGTTCTACATTTAATCTGTACCCGTAACTCAAAATGACTCCTATACGCTTAACGCCGCGTTAAGGGGTGAATGCCGCCTAAACCAACCTTCCGCAGACCACTTTCACCACAAAAATCACCGCATACCAAAAATGCCACGCGGCATGAATCCCGCTTAAACGCCTTGTTATGAGTATGATCTAAAAGGGGTAATATCTATACCTTCGATGTCACAAACCGCCTGAATCGTAGGATTTAAACAAAGTCGCTTCAAGTACGCTGCTAGGTACTTGAATGTCAATGGGGACCTTTTTATTGGTAATGACCACAGAGCAAGCATAAATAAGAAGTAATCACATGCTGTGAGCGTATCGCCAAGTAAATATTCTTGGTGCTCAAGTTGGTTGTCGATAATGGATAATGCATCAGCAATCCTATCATCTTGAGCAGACACAACATTGGGTATGCTAGCTTCATCGTTGGTATGTCGGTGTGGATAATAGCGAACCATGAGTTCTGCTTGCAGTGTATTGTTAAGAAAAGCTAACCATTGATAAAACAGAGGTCGTTTTGCGTCACCAATAGAAGGCATTAACGTTGAGTCTGGGTGCAATTCACAGATATGAATACAAATCGCAGGACTTTCAAAAATTGGCTGGTCATTGATCACCAACGTAGGTATGCGACCGGCTGGATTGAGCCTTAGATAATCTGCTGATTTCTGTGAGTTCAATTTTTTATCGACCAACAATAGCTCATAACTTGCATTTAGGTGATGAAGCAAGAAATGAGGAGCTAGGCTAGCATTGTTCGGATAGTAGTAGAGCTTAAACAAAATTGACTCCTTATCTAGAAACTAGCGAATACTCATAACGCCCAATTAAGTGGTGAACAACGCACTGACCAAGTCGCTGCATTGCACCGTAAGACACTTTACCTGACGCATAGTAAAACTGCCACGCGTTGAGAATCCACTTGAATTGTTTGTTATGTGTTTTTTGCACCACAAATTTTTTGTAATACTGCCTCAATGACATTGTCACTGATTTGTTGACTAACTTCTGATGATGAAATCGGATCGGAATTATAAAGAAGTCCATTCCCC
>NZ_CAWPQZ010000070.1:0-9466 GCF_963889785.1 Vibrio sp. S12_S33
ACCTGCACACTGGAAGGGATGAACAACAAGATAAAGCTAATCAAGCGAATGGGTTATGGGTATCGAGATACAGACTACTTCTTCTTGAAGATAAAAGCGGCTTTCCCCGGAAAGCCGCGATGAACCTAATAAAACCCATTAATAGTACAAATCCGATAACAACTTACTATCGATTTAACCACGGCGCCTTTTGGCATTGCTCTTTTAGTAGAGATAAAAAGCCGGTGACTCGCGCCGCCCTCTCATGCGCAGCAGAACTCACTAAGGCAACAATATCGGCATTTGGAAGCTCGTAATCAGGTAGCAGTTGCACTAATTTTCCACCATCAATCTGTGACTGAACATCCCACTCAGATCGCATGATGATACCCAAGCCTTGTAAAGCCCAGTCTTTAATCACTCTGCCCTCATTACTTGCAAGAGAAGGACGAATACGAACACTTTCTGTGGTCCCTGACACTGCATGAGTAAAGTTCCACAACGTGACATCTTCATTATTTTCTCTCAAAGCAATACATTGATGCTTATTAAGATCTTGCGGCGTCTTAGGCTGTCCATAACGTGATAAATACTCCGGCGCAGCGCAAACAAAGCGTTTGTTTGGGGCCAAACTCACCATCTTAAGGCTGGAATCCGCTAAGTGGCCAATGTAGATGATAACATCCCATTTATGATGGTTTGCCCAGTTTGGGTTGTCTGACAATTCTAGCTCCACCTCCAGGCGCGGATGAGCTTGTTTATACTCACCCAACAAAGGGGTTATCACATCGTTGCCAAAGCCAAGGGGCGCCAACACCCGTAGACGACCACTGACATCCCCTCGGCTTTCATTGAGCTTATCGGTGAGCTCATCCAAATCCTCAAGGATCGAAATACCCGTATCGACTAAAACACGGCCTTCTTCTGTTAGGCTAACCACACGCGAAGGTCGTTGAAGTAATTTAAGCGATAGCTTCTTTTCGATATGTTGAATACGCTGAGTGACTGATGGCGGCGTTATATTGAGCGCACGAGCCGCATCTGCCAATGTTCTATGGTTAGACACTACCACAAGAAATCGAATATCTTCTGTCGTCAACATTAACTTTCAACCTAATCTATAAGTAGATTTTTGTTAATATAATTCAACTTTCCGCTACTTCATAATCATTTCATCGACATTGAATGTCACTTTGCAAGCTTAGGTAAATGAAATGATTAAATATACTGAACGCCCTGATTTAGAAAAAAAATACAATGCCATCGGCACACCATTTCTCTACTTGGACAAACAAAAATTTTTGAATAATCTCGCTCAAATGCGCAACCATATGTCGAAACTAGGCACGCCACTAAGACCTCACTTTAAAACGGTAAAGTCGTTAAATGCGCTTCCTTACTTAATTGACTCTCTAGAGGCCCCAATCACTGTATCTACCCTTGAGGAAGCGGAACAGCTTGCTAATTATGGTTGTAAAAACATTCTCTATGCCGTCGGTATATCAAAAGAAAAGCTATTACGAGTCGAACTGTTACTGAAACGCGGCATCAGCATTGTAGTTTTACTTGATAGCATGGAACAAGCCGATTTCGTTAACACTTACTGTCAAGAACATGGGTGTGTCATTAGCTGCCTGATAGAGATTGATTGCGATGGACACCGAGGTGGCGTAAGTGCAGACTCCGAGGCCTTGATTGCAATGGCTAAGAGCTTAGATAAAGGTTTTGCCGATTTTAAAGGCGTAATGCTCCACGCGGGCGAGTCTTACCACTGTTCGTCTCAAGAAGCGCTAAATCAATCAGCCAGTAATGAAGTAGCGACTGCACAACTTGCAGCGAAACGCCTCGAATCAGAGGGGATTCATTGCGCAATAGTCAGCATAGGGTCTACCCCAACGGCATGTTCATACACAAACACAAGTGGAATTACAGAGGTCAGAGCGGGCGTCTATTCGTTGTTTGATTTGGTGATGCATCGGCTTGGAGTATGTACCTTAAATGATATCGCAATCTCAGTAGTAAGTAGTGTTATTGGACACAACAAATCGAGGGGACAAATATTTGTTGATGCTGGTTGGATGGCTCTTTCTTTAGATAAAAGTCATGACGAACAATGTTATGGCGTGGTTCTCCAGCCGAATGGTCAAGAGAGCCAAATGCTCAAAGTCGTGCAGGTAAATCAAGAGCACGGCATACTTGAAGCGCATTCAGGAAGCGAAATCGACTTCGGATGTTTTCCCATTGGTTCTCGAGTTCACATTGTCCCAAATCATGCATGTTCTACAAGCGCAATGCACCGTCAATACCATGTCTTTGACTTGGTCGAGGGTCAAATTGAACAATGGCAACGTATCTCAGGGTGGTAAACATGCTTTATTTAGATGAAAAAACAACCGCAGCGTTAATTACTCACGAACTGGCATACAAAGCGGTCAAAGCGGCATTTTCCGCAGTACAAGAGCAGCACTCATCAATATTTCCAGTGGTTAACGCATCAGGTCCGATAGAAGGCTCAATGTTTTCACTCAAATCAGCAAGCACAAATCAATTGCTTGGTTGGAAAATGGGAAGTTATTGGCCTTACAATAACCAAGCTGGGCTACCAAACCATGGTACTCATATCTTTCTTCTCTCACCTGATACGGGAGAAATGAAAGCCATTTTGTCAGCAAGTTTGGTTAATGCCTACCGAACCGCGGCAGCCGATGCCATCGCAGTTGATCTATTGGCGAGACAAGATTCATCGGTACTCGCGTTATTTGGCACGGGTCATCAAGCTAAATATGAAGCGCTTGCCATTTCAAAAGTTAGGAACCTATCTAACGTCCTGATTGTTGGTAGAAACCAGACTAGCGCTAACCAACTGGCGCAAGAGCTAAGCAATGAAGGTTTAACAACTGATATCAAGACTGCTCAAGAAGCCTGTGAAAGCGCAGATATTATTGTCACCGTCACGGCGTCTACAGCTCCTCTATTTGAATCATCGTGGGTGAAGGCTGGAACTCATATTTCTGCAATGGGAGCAGATAAAATAGGAAAACAAGAACTGCCACCATCGCTGTTTGAGAACGCCACCCTCTACTGTGATTATTTACCGCAGTCAAAAACAATTGGTGAGTTCCAGCATGCACCAGATAAAGAGATCTATCAGATCGGTGACAAGCTTCAATTAAAAGAAAGGAACAAAAACGACATTACTATTTTTGATAGCTCAGGAATTGCCTACCAAGATCTTTATATTGCTCAAATAATTTTAGATAAATACCTATCCAAGGAAGATGACCATGAATAACGTTATACCTGTAATCATTGAAGATGCTTGATTTCTCATAAAATCAGGATCATGCACGCACCATGAAAATAATACTGACTCCTCAACAGAAGCAACAACTCGAAGAGATGCACGATTCAACTCATGATGGTCGAGTGCGTGACCGCATCAAAGCGGTTTTACTCGCGTCTGAAGGTTGGAGTCAGGCTATGATTTCTCAAGCTCTTCGCATTCACGAATCAACCGTAGCTCGTTATCTCAGTGATTATGTTCTCTCTGAAAAACTTAAGCCTGAAAATAGTGGTAGCCAAAGCCGACTTTCTGCTGGGCAAACCATGCAACTTATCGAACATCTGACTGATAAAACGCACTTTCATACCCACCAAATTGTCGCTTATGTGCAAGCTGAGTTTGGTATCCGTTATATCGTTGCTGGAATGAACAAGTGGCTACATCATCACGGCTTCTCATTTAAAAAGGAGCATTACCCTTTGGAGCAAAAAGTTCACTTAATTCTTGATGATGCAGCCTATCATCAGTCAAAGCTGGTGAAAAATACAGCAAAAACACTCAATATCGAGCTTCATTACTTACCCCCATACAGTCCAAACTTAAATCCAATAGAGCGGCTTTGGAAAGTCATGAATGAGCATGTTAAGAACAATGTTTATTTCCCCTCCAAAGCAGCATTCACCTCTGCTATCAAAAAATTTTTCGATGTGACGTTACCAGAAGTTGCAGGTTCACTCGTACCCAAAATTACGGATAACTTTCAGATTTTGAAACCTGCATCTTTAAGTTGAACGGGGATATATGTTGATTGGTGTAACCATCTTCAACCCTCATCTTGGCATATTCAAGCTTCTGTTGAGGGGTGATTTGCACTCGTAGTTTTGGTGACATATCAGATTCCTTATAAGTAGCGATAATTATAAGGCTTAAATACCATCCAAGTTAACCGTACCATTACAGAACGGCAATTAAACTACGTTCGGAGTGAGCTTCTGGCTTATAACTTCGCATACCTTGAGCAGTTCGTTTTTTGTTGTGTCAATACTGTCAACAGCATGATGAACAGCTTCGGAGTCCAAAGTGACATAAGGTACAGTCAACACGGCTAAAAACTGGTCACCGATACAAATAGGCGCACTGATATTTGTGATACCAGATATTTGTGGACTTGGGCCGATAAAGTATCCTTTTTTGTATGTGTCAAGGGTGAGTTTCATTGCTCTTGATTGTTCTTCTTCCGTCGCCTTACTTCTTTGTAAAATTTTCTGTTGTTCAAGCTCTGAGCTGAAGCTGAGCAACACAATACCTGAGCCAGATGAGCAAACGTCGTGTTTTGCGCCTACTTTCAAACTAAAACCCATTTTGTATGGGCTTTCCTCTCGAGCAACAACAACCAAATTCAGACTGTCGTAACATGAAATATGACATGATTGGTTTACCTTCTCACTCAGCTCTTTCATCAATGGCTTGGCAATATCCAGCAGTAAGGACTGTGGTGGGTATTGGTTAGCGATTATGAACATCTGCATTGAGAAGGTGTACTCGCCGCTTTCCTCACAATAAGTGACATAGCCACGACGAGCTAGAACAGACAGCACTCGGAAAATTTCACCGACACTACGACCTAGCACTTGTGCGATCTGTTTTTTAGACATAGGTTCTGCAGAGCTAGCTAGTAGCTCTAAAATGTCTAAGCCTTTTTCTAATGCAGGGGCGTTATATTCCTGTCTTGCTGTCTTTTCCAAGTACACATTCCTTACTTCACTAAGCCCATCATTTGAGGGATAGTCATTGATATAGCTGGGATATAGGTGACGGCCATTAGTACCAAGAAGATCACCGCAAAGAATGGTAACAGCGTTTTGATTACATGGTCAATTTTGATATCACTGACCTTACAACCTGTAAATAGGATTGGCCCAACAGGAGGCGTAATGGTTCCTAATGAAAGGTTAAACACCAACAGAATACCAAACTGAACTGGATCCATACCTAGGTTCATACAGATAGGTAGGAAGATAGGGGTAAAAATCAGTACAGCTGGTGTCGGATCCATGAAAGTGCCTACAAACAGCAAGACAACATTAATAATGAGTAGAATAATTATTGGGTTGTCGGTTAATGACAGCAGGGTATCGGCGATGACACCAGGGATCTGAGTAAATGCCATCACCCACGACATTACAGAAGAGGCAGCAATCATAAAGATAACGATAGCCGTCAGCTTTGCAGTGGAAAGAAGGATCTCAGGAAGTTGTTTAACCTTTAGAGCTTTGTATGCAAACCCCAATGCGAGGGAATAAACAACCGCAATCGCAGAGGCTTCTGTTGGCGTAAAGATACCAGCGAGAATACCGCCAATCACAACAACGACAAGCGATAGGCTAGGAACTGCATCAATCAGAAGTTTAATACGCTCAATGACAGTCATAGTGTGCTTGGTCATATAACCACGACGATAGGCCATGATGCCTGCAACGAGCATTACGCCACCACCCCAAAGAAGACCCGGTAGATACCCACCCATAAACAGAGCAGAGATTGACACCGAGCCCGCCACCGTCGCATATACAATCAAGGTGTTGCTTGGCGGTATCAACATGCCAGTCGGAGCAGAGGCAATATTCACTGCGGTACGAAAGGCAGAATCATAACCCTCTTTCTTTTGGATTGGATTCATGATGCTGCCAATTGCAGCAGCAGAAGCAACGCCAGATCCACTGATCGAGCCAAATAGCATGTTTGATACGACGTTAGTTTGCGCGAGCGCTCCCGGAAAGTAACCAGTTACAATACGCGAGCAGTTGATCAGTCGTATCGCTATGCCGCCATTATTCATAATATTGCCGGCAAGAATAAAGAAAGGGATAGCTAGTAGAGCAAAGCTATCAAGGCCAGTAAACATTCGCTGAGCTGCCGTCGTCGTAGCGCCGGCCATTGGCAGAATACTCAACATAGCAGCGAAAGAGGGAAGACCAATACTAATGCTGATCGGTGCTCCCAAAATGAGTAGGAAAATTGCGCCGCCGAACATGATCAGCGCAGCAAGTGTTGCAGCATCCATGAGAGCCTATCCTTTTACTTTGAGTTTTTGAAAGGTGTTGATGAGTTTTATCTGATTGATAGCGAAGTAAAATAGAATCAGTGATCCCGCTATCGGGATGGCTGAGTAGATGATTCCCATAGGGATTTCTAATGCAGAGTCTTGTTGCCACATCTGTCTAACAGAGGCTTTATAGCCGCCTTGCCACATAACAACAAAAGCAAAAATCGCAATCGCCCACTCTGTTACGATGTCAACCAACACGCCAACTCTTGCTGGGAACTTGTCACGAACATAGCTAATAGACATATGTTCTCGAAGTCCGAAAACATAGGCGCCACCAATAAGGACTAGCCACACAAACATATAGCGAGACAGCACTTCACTTACCGCGCTTGGGCTATCAAAAACGTATCGGGTCACAACTTGATACGTAACGAGAATGGTGAGCATCGCCATGATAGCAATACAGGCTCGTTCAACGAACCAATCGATCGCGAACTTCATTTTTTCTACCCAGAAAAGCAGTTTTTCCACTAGTTGTTTCCTCACTGAAACAGGAGCTAAACCCATATTTAGCTCCATAACGTTTAATCAACTTAGGATATTAGCTAAGGTCACCAATCGCTTTCGTTAATGCTTTTTGCGTGTCAGTCTTGATTAGCTTGTTTTGTAGAGGTTTGCAACTGTCTTGAAACTGTTTCACGTCCACGTCAATAAAGGTTGCACCGTTCTCTTCTGCCAACGCTCGAGCATCACTAATCATTGTGTTCCACTTAGCAAACTCATCAAGCGTAGATTCCTTAGCTAGTTTGCGAATGGTAGCTTGATCATCAGCAGGAAGGGAGTTCATAAAATCGTCGCTGATAACGACAAGATCAGGAACCATTAAGTGAGAAGTCTTGCTAAAGTATGGTGCCACTTCGTAGTGCTTCATATCCGCATAAGTGATTTCGTTGTTCTCACCACCATCAAGTACACCCTGTTGAATAGCTGTGTAAACCTCGCCTTGGCTCATAGGTACGCCAGTACCGCCCATACAGCTCAGCATTTCTACCATAGTGTTCGATTGCATTACACGGATCTTACGACCAGCCATATCATCCACTGTTTTGACGTTGTCCTTCTTGGTGTAGATATTGCGCGAACCCGCTGTGTAGGCTGTTAGTACCTCAAAGCCAAACTTCTTAGTTGATGCAAAAAGGTCATCTAACACGCCCGAGGTAAATACTTTTTCTTGATGCTCAATCCCCGTGTAGGCAAATGGCATCCCGATAGCAGTGAAGGTATTGTCGTAGTTTTCAACCAGAGGGTTAGCAACAACCGCCATTTGTACCGCACCCGATTGAACCAATTCTAGAGAAGCACGCTGGTCACCAAGTAGAGCATTTGGAAAAATGGTCACTTTGTAGCGGCCATCGGTTGCAGTCTCAAGCTGCTTACCAAACTCTGCCAATGCCGCATACTGTGGGTGGCTATCAGATTGGTTGAATGCCGCTTTAATCTCAGTCGCTGCAAGTGTCATGGAAGAGAAGCCAATTGCAGCACCAGCGATAGAAGTAAGTAGAGTATTTTTCAGAGTCTTGTTCATGTTAAATTTCCTATTATTATCAATTAAGCCAATGTATCCATTGGAATAAAGTCCATATCGTCGAATGTTTGGTTCTCACCCAACATTCCCCATACAAAACTGTAATTTTGCGTCCCACAGCCAGAGTGAATTGACCAACTTGGCGATAACACTAACTGCTTATCTCGAACTACGATGTGTCGTGTTTCTGTAGGCTCCCCCATCATATGGAACACAGCTTGTTCAGGTTTCACGTTGAAATATAGGTACGCCTCCATGCGGCGCTCATGAGTATGTGCGGGCATAGTGTTCCAAACACTGCCGGGGGCAAGGTGGGTAATGCCGAGGCAAAGCTGGCATGTTTCAAGAACATCTGGATGCAGATATTGATTGATCACGCGTTTGTTTGAAGTCTCAAGTGAGCCCAGTTCCACAACCTTGGCGTCTTGTTGTTTTACTAATTTACTTGGTAGAGCTTTATGGGCAGGAGCGCTCAGTCCGTACACGCATGCCTCACCATCGGTTCGAGAGATCTCAATATGCTTGGAACCAAGACCAACATAGAGAACATCCAGGGCTTTCAGGTTATAAGTTTGTTCATCCACTTGAATACAAACAGAACCAGAGAGACAAGCGAGACCTAGCTCGCGTCGCTCTAGGAAGAACTCTGTACCAAACGATTTGTTATTGATCCAATCTTGTAGCACCAATGGCTCTTCAGTCGGAGTAATCCCCATCGCGACAGTGCGATCAATGTGGCTATACACAATCTTTATCGCAGAAGGTTCGAACAGCTCATCAACCAAAAATTCATCTTTAAGCTGTTGAGTAGTGTACGTCTTCACGTCACTTGGATTTGCAGAATACCTAGTTAACATATCTTTCCTTAGCCGTTGCTGATAAAAATAATATTAACAGTCGTTCTTATATGATCAATGCAATTCACATATGAATGATAGCAAAAGTGATCACAAGCGTTACTATTGGTAAAAATTGAATGAATTTTTTGATGGTGATCTCATTTGAAACTTCGTTTCAAAAATATAACGTAAGGGGTTGTTTTCACCAAAAGTATTGGGCTCTGAATTTTCGAGACTATGACGTTGGGGCGGCACCTCACTTTGGTTCTTCATGTTTAAAGTTAAAATCTCATACACTTGAGAGAACAACATTTTGTTATCCAGATAGCTACTTTAAACCGCAGGATTTTCCCGTTTCAAATCACCTAGAGTCGTTGATATACAAGACGAAGTCTTCATATTCGCGCTTGTTATATGATTACATTGAAGCCCATATCTACAGAGTTATATCTATACAAGATGACATTGAGAGTGTCGTATTAGCTCTCCCACTTCTCTAATCAAACGGTAGTAGGAAAATATTCAAAGGATTATTTGCTCAATAAGTCGTACAGCAACGACACAAATTACGATCATTACCAAGCTCTCGAATAGCAAAAAAAAACGGTCGTGACTCAAATCAGTTGAATTACCAGTAGAACTCCCGCTCGATAAACGTCCCTATAACTTTGTCATGCATCTCTTCTGATTTTGAAAAACCGATCGTTTTACGAACAAGGCGCTTCAATCTT
>NZ_CAWPQZ010000071.1:0-9290 GCF_963889785.1 Vibrio sp. S12_S33
TAGCGTAGGCGTGAATGAACAAATTATAGCGAATTACGTTAGACACCAGGGCGAAAAGGATTCTGGCCAACTCCGCATGGAGTTGTAACAGTAAGTACCCCGTGCATGCACGGGGGTATCTACTCTAAAATTAATGGATTTGGCTTTCTGTATCGAGTTGGAAAGAGGGTAAGCGCCACTTAAAACGAACCGCGGCCATACGCAGTACATAACCAACCACTAGGGTAATGATGGTACTGGTCACATCATTCACGCCAAATTCCAGTAACGTCAAATACAGTCCAGATGCGACAAGCGATACAGACGCATATAACTCTTCATGCAGAACTAGCGGTGTTTGACGACAGATAAGGTCACGCAGTAACCCGCCAAACACACCTGTTACCAACGCCGCTACCATACAAATCATCGCATGATGACCCATACTCATTGCCACTTTGGTGCCAATAATACTAAATACAATCAACCCTAATGCATCTAAGCGAATAAATAGGCCTTTTAGCTTGATGACCCACTTTGCAAGTCCTGTCGTTAAGACACCCGCTAAGCAAGTAATGGCTAAAAACTCGGGGTTTTTAACCCAACCTAGTGGATAATGTCCGAGTAAAATATCTCTTACAGTACCACCACCAATCGCGGTAGCGCTGGCCACTAACATCACACCAAACCAATCCATTTTACGGCGACCTGCACTCAATGCTCCGGTCATCGCTTCGGCGGTAATTCCAATAATATATAAAACGCTGAGCAACATACGTGTGATACCCCGGCAAACGTAAATAGCACCCATATTGCATATGGGGATGAAAATGAAGGCGCAAGTGTAGTGGGAAACGCTACAACTGACGAATGAGTTTTTATAACGAGAAACCGTTTGCTTGATAAATAAAACTAATCGCATGCAAAGCGAAACCAGCACATTGATGCGGTTAGGCTTTACCTAAAAGTGAAAAAACGCGAGAATGTGCAGCGAAAATTATTTGATACTTAAATTCACTATGACTCACCACTATTCAGACCTTATCTCTATCTTCAACCTGACTTTTTTTGAGCCGTTTAATACGCGTTTAGAACTAGGTGGTGATGAGCCTATTTATCTTCCTGCTGATGAGCACTCCGATTACCACCGTATTATTTTTGCTCATGGTTTCTTTGCGTCCGCATTACATGAGATAGCACATTGGTGTGTCGCCGGGCCAAAACGTCGCTTATTGGAAGACTTCGGTTATTGGTATGAGCCAGATGGTCGCACCGCGCAAGTTCAAGCTGAGTTTGAAAAAGTGGAAATTCGTCCACAAGCGTATGAATGGATTTTGTCTGTGAGTGCAGGCTTTCCTTTTAGTGTCAGTTGTGACAACCTACACGGCAATTTTGAGCCTGATCGCATCGTGTTTATGACCAAAGTACACCAAGAAGTGATGTCGATTTTGCAGCTCGGCTTACCACCGCGAGTAAAAATGTTGTCTGATGCATTGCGTGCTTTTTATGGTACGCCAGAGTTAACTTCAGAACTTTTTATCGTCAAATAACAAGATAAAAATAGAGAGAAATAAGAAGGTTATGATTATTGAATTTGAAGAAAAATTGCTAGAAATGATTGATGTACGCATTGCAACGGCATCGGATGATGAATTATTTGCTGGTGGTTATTTACGTGGTCATATCTCTCTTTCTGCGGCTTCTTGCGAAGAGGAAGGTATCGATGATGTTACGATTTTCAAAGCACGTATAGAACAGAGCCTAGAACAAGCTCGTTCTGAATTAAGCCCTGCTGACCGTGTAATTGTATTTGATCTGTGGACAGAGCTACATAACCAAGCGTAACGCCTCACTGTGCTATGAGGCGTTTTACAGGTGTCGTGTTAGATGACTATTCGGTAATCGCCTTTCCTTTTCTCAGCTTTCTTACCCACATGCGACTTGGGTGAAGCATTTCTAGAACGTCAACCGGCAAAGGCAGAGGGTCGCCACTTATCTGTGAAGCTAATAATTCAGCCATCAGCGGCGCAGAACTCAGCCCACGAGAACCTAAACCTAATAAGCAATACAAATTAGGGTATTGAGCGACAGGCTCGACATCTTGCTCGCTTTGAGTATGCAGCTGTCGATAATTAGTTTTAATTTGTTCAAAGTCTCCCACCGCGCCGACAAAGGGAAGATGATCTCGGCTGACACAACGAACCCCTTGGCGAGCTTGATTGCCAGATGTATCGATATCCTTCGGCCAGTTTTGGTTTGCAATGCAATTTATTAAACGCTGACCATTTTCTTGTTGCGCGATTGGGTCAAACGCTTGATTAATTTGGCTTCGGTCATAGCTCGCCCCAATACAATGCTGTTGATTAAGTGGGTTGTGTGGTGTCATATAGCCGTCATAGCACAATACGCTGCTGAGTTTTTGCAAGTTATCCGTGGTAGGAATATGGCTGACTTGTCCTTTCACTTTGCCTAATGGTACATAACGAGTTTGGTCGAACTGGTCGAATTGATGACCATTAGCAATAATGATGGATTGATGAGGCTTTTCTATGCCATTGATACTTAATATCCACTGTTGCTGTATTTCATCCCAACGTAATTTTTCCACTCGGTGATTAAAGTAGGCGTTAAAGGAATCGTTTTTTTCTAAAGTCTCAATTAGCCCTTGAGTAAGCTGAGCAGGGCATAGCCATCCGCCTAATGGATAGTAAATACTTTCCATTGTATTAGGCAGTCCGATATTGAGTTCAGTTTGTTGTGGATTACAGTGGTGCATCAGTTGTGAGTTAAAGCTCCCATCAAGCATGGCGTTTTGCTTTTTGGTTGATTTTTCATCCCACATGAGCTGAGTGACACCGCACCAGTCGTGATCAAATGCGGTTTGTGTAGCCATCTGCTCAACAAATTGTCGAGCGAATAAAAAAGCCGGAGCAAAGACACGAGAAACTCCAGTGTGGTTGCCATTAAGCAGTGGGTATATTGCCCCTTGACGATTTCCTGATGCACCTTGAGCAGGCTTTTCATCTGCACAATACAAGCTGACACTAATGCCGCGGCGAGTGAGTGTTTTCGCTAAGGTGGCACTGGCAATTCCGCCACCAATGATCGCTACGTCGGTTACATGGTTTGATGACGTGGTTGCAAACCAAGGTTTGATGTTGCTATAAGGCTGCTTACTGTCCAGTTTGCCGGCAATCATCTCTCGTTTAGTACCAAAACCTTTGACTTTTTGCATGGCAAAACCGGCATCAATTAATCCTCGGCGTACAAAGCCTGCTGCGGTAAAGGTAGCACAAGTGCAATCTTGCTTGGCGAGCTTAGCCATGCCATCAAATAGGGTTTGATTCCACATTTCTGGGTTTTTGCTTGGTGCAAAACCATCTAAAAACCAAGCGTCAATTAAGCCATGTTCAGGGGTCGGAACTTGGGGCATGCAATCTTTGATATCACCAAACCAGAGATCAAGGGTGATCGCACCATCATCCAAAACAATACGATGACATTCAGGGACTGCAATCGGATAGTGTGTATGAAGTTTTCTTGCATATTCAGCTAATTCTGGCCAAGCTTGGTGGGCTTTTATTAAGTCTTGTTGGTTGAGCGGATACTTTTCGAAACTAATAAAATGCAGTGTTTGCAAAGTGGCGTCTGGGTTTTGCTGCTTAAATGCATCAAACCATTGCCAAACAGCAAGAAAGTTTAAGCCTGTACCAAAACCAGTTTCTGCTATCACAAAACGTTTTTGGTCATAGGTATGCCATCTTTGAGGGAGATGATTCTGTTTAAGAAACACGTAACGTGTCTCTTCGAGACCATTTACGTTAGAGAAATAGACATCATCAAATTGGTCAGAAACAGGCGTACCAGCTTCATTCCAACCGAGTTCTGCGTTGGTAATGGTAGTCATAATGTTTGAATTCTGTGAAATCAGGCGATATATAGGGTTAGATTGTACGAATTTCTGGGAAAGCTGACCACTTTTGTTATCCTTCTTAGTTATCATCTAGCAGAATTTTGAATTATAGGAATGTCACATGAAACGAGTCGTAATCACTGGTATGGGTATTGTTTCAAGTATCGGTAACAACGTCGAAGAAGTTTTAGCGTCTTTAAAAGCAGGAAAGTCGGGTATCACAGCTTCTGAGCAGTTCAAAGAGAACGGTTTGCGCTCTCAAGTTTGGGGTAACCTAAAAATGAACCCTGCCGACCATATCGATCGCAAACAAATGCGCTTTATGGGTGATGCGGCAGCGTTTGCATACCTATCGATGGAACAAGCGATTGCTGATTCTGGCCTAGCACCAGAGCAAGTATCTAACGATCGTACTGGCATTGTCGCTGGTTCAGGCGGCGCTTCGTCTTATAACCAAGTGATTGCTGTTGATACATTACGCACAAAAGGCGTGAAGCGTGTTGGCCCTTATATGGTTCCACGTACTATGTCTTCAACGGTGTCTGCGTGTCTTGCAACGCCGTTTAAAATCCGTGGCGTAAACTACACCATGAGCTCAGCGTGTGCGACTTCTGCACACTGTATTGGTCATGCGATGGAGCTTATCCAACTAGGTAAGCAAGATGTCGTATTTGCTGGTGGTGGTGAAGAGCTAGATTGGTCACTGACCATGATGTTTGATGCCATGGGTGCACTCTCTACTAAATACAATGAAACACCAGAGAAAGCATCACGTACTTACGATGCTGATCGTGATGGTTTCGTTATTTCAGGTGGCGGCGGTATGGTTGTTGTCGAAGAACTTGAGCACGCTTTGGCTCGCGGCGCAAAAATCTACGGTGAAATTGTTGGCTACGGTGCGACATCCGATGGCTACGACATGGTTGCTCCATCAGGTGAAGGCGCAGTACGTTGTATGAAGATGGCAATGCAAAGCGTAGAAAGTGTTGATTATGTGAATACTCACGGTACTTCAACCCCGGTTGGTGATGTGAAAGAGCTAGGTGCAATCCAAGAAGTCTTTGGTGGTAACAGCCCTGCAATTTCTGCAACTAAAGCGATGACAGGTCACGCATTAGGCGCGGCGGGCGTACACGAAGCTATCTATTCCACTCTAATGCTTCACCATGGCTTTATCGCACCGAGCATCAATATTGATAATCTAGATGCAGCGGCAGAAGGCCTTGATATTGTTACTGAAGGTCGCGAGCAAGAATTGACTACTGTGATGTCGAATAGCTTTGGTTTTGGTGGTACTAACGCAACATTAGTCATCAAAAAATACCAAGCTTAATCACATCAGGTATTCAGTACCTTACGTGTGATAGGTTTCAGGTTTCCAGAGCGGATCAGCCTAGCTGATCCACAGACGCAGACTTTGTCCCCAGGAGAGCGGGACAAGATCCTTTTGTTCTGGATGTTTGCCCGGTTTCCAATAGGAGCCGGGCATTTTTATTGAAAGCGGGATTTCTTCTCGACAGCTAGTGCGCTTTTCTGCACAATCCCTTCAATTTCCAATAATGTGAACTCCGCTATGAAAATCCTTATTGATGAAAACATGCCTTACGCTGAAGCGCTGTTTAGCCAGCTTGGTGAGGTGGTGTTGAAACCGGGTAGAACCTTAACGGCTGATGATTTGATTGATGTTGATGCGTTAATGATTCGTTCTGTGACGAAAGTGAACCATGCGTTACTCACTAAGGCAAACAAACTTAAGTTTGTCGGAACGGCTACGGCTGGTATGGATCACGTTGATCAGCCATTATTGGCTGAAAAAGGTATCTTTTTTACCGCCGCCCCGGGGTGTAATAAGGTAGGGGTCGCAGAATATGTATTCAGTGTCTTGATGGTGTTAGCGCAGCAACATGGTTTTTCTGCTTTGGGCAAAACCGTCGGTATTATTGGTGCAGGTCAAGTGGGCAGTTACCTAGCTGATTGTTTAACTGGCATTGGTATGAAAGTATTGATTAATGATCCACCTAAGCAAACACAAGGTGATAGCCGTCAATTTACTCATCTTGATGTGTTACTAGATAAGGCAGATGTTATTACTCTTCATACGCCAATCACGACAGAAGGTGAGTGGCCAACCCATCATCTGATGAATGCACAACGATTAGCGGCACTGCGAAATGATCAAATTTTGATTAATGCCGCACGGGGACCAATTGTTGACAACCAAGCACTAAAAGAAAGGCTATTGGAAAAAGATGGCTTTATTGCGGCGTTAGATGTTTTTGAATTTGAGCCTCAAGTAGACATGGAATTGTTGCCGTTATTAGCTTTTGCTACGCCGCATGTGGCTGGCTACGGCTTAGAGGGAAAAGCGCGCGGAACTACGATGATTTTTAATAGTTTTTGCGAATATCTCGACAATGAACATTGTGCCAATGCAAGCAGTTTATTGCCCACTGCTCCTATTCCTGAACTGTATTTAGAACGTGAGTGGGATGAAGCCACTCTGCATAGTCTGACGCAATTAATTTATGATGTGCGTAAAGATGACGCTGTATTTCGTCGCGAAATTAGTACTCCAGGCGCATTTGATCATATGCGTAAAGTGTATTGGGATAGAAGAGAGTACAGCGCGATAACTATTAAAGGGAGTGAGTCATGTAACCTCGCTCCGTTAACCAAATTAGGTTTTAAAACAGAGGTAACAAATGAGCCAAGAATTTAATATCGCCATCTTTGGCGCAACCGGCGCTGTTGGCGAAACCATGCTAGAAGTACTAAAAGATCGAAATTTTCCGGTCGGTGAGTTGTATTTGCTTGCAAGTGAACGTAGTGAAGGCAAAGCCTATCGCTTTAACGGTAAAACGGTACAAGTGCAAAATGTAGAAGATTTCGATTGGTCATTAGCTCACATCGCGCTGTTTTCAGCTGGTGGTGAACTTTCAGCGAAATGGGCACCTATCGCGGCTGAAGAAGGTGTAGTGGTGATCGACAATACCTCTCACTTCCGTTATGAATATGACATTCCATTGGTTGTGCCTGAAGTTAACCCAGAGGCGATTGCTGATTTTCGTAATCGTAACATCATTGCTAACCCAAACTGCTCGACTATCCAAATGTTGGTCGCGCTTAAACCTATCCATGATGCGGTGGGCATTGAGCGTATTAATGTTTCGACTTACCAATCAGTTTCTGGTGCAGGAAAGTCAGGTATTGATGAGCTAGCTGGTCAAACAGCAAGACTTCTCAATGGTATGCCTGCAGAACCTGAAGCGTTCAGCCAGCAAATTGCTTTTAACTGTATTCCACAAATTGATCAGTTTATGGACAACGGATACACCAAAGAAGAAATGAAGATGGTGTGGGAAACACAAAAAATCTTTAATGACTCAACCATCATGGTGAACCCGACTTGTGTTCGTGTGCCGGTATTTTATGGTCATGCTGAATCATTACATATCGAAACCCGTGCCCCTATCGATGCTGAGCAGGTAGTTGAATTACTTGAACAAACGGCCGGAATTACGGTTTTCCAAGGTACAGATTTCCCAACTCAAGTTCGTGACGCTGGCGGTAAAGATGACGTATTGGTTGGACGTATCCGTAACGATATCAGCCACCACAGTGGGATTAATATGTGGGTAGTTGCTGACAACGTCCGTAAAGGTGCAGCAACGAACGCAGTGCAAATTGCAGAAGTACTGATTCGTGACTACTTCTAATACCATATGTGGTATTAGTTGCGAATGAATAAAAAAACCACCGAGATTTCGGTGGTTTTTTTGCTATTTATTTGGCTTGTGCGCGCCAGGGTTTTGTTTGCAGTTACCATCCGCACATTTCCCATAAAGGTAAAGACTGTGGTTGGTTAGTTTAACGTTATACTTTGCTGCGATTTCTTTTTGACGCAATTCAATAACATCATCAGAGAACTCAATCACCTCACCACAATCAAGACAGACTAGGTGATCATGATGATGTTGTGTTGAAAGTTCAAATACTGATTTTCCACCTTCAAAGTGGTGACGAGTGACAATACCTGCATCATCAAATTGGTTTAATACTCGATAAACCGTCGCAAGACCGATTTCTTCACCAAGATCAATCAATTTCTTATACAGTTCTTCAGCACTGATATGTTGGCAGTCAGGCTGCTGTAATACTTCTAAAATTTTTAGCCTTGGAAGGGTAACTTTAAGGCCTGCATCCTTCAGCGCTTGGTTATTATCTGACATATACTTTCCTGTTGATGATCTGCAGCAGTTAACAGAATACATAGTTCTGAGCATTATAGGGCACTGACCGCTAACAATAAACCACGAACTTCAAAGGGTTACTCTGTATTTTCCATAAAGTCGCTCAATATCACTGATATCACAGCTCTGACCAGTTACAATTGTGTAACATTTGTTGGGGCGTGCTGACTTTTAAAGGTTAGCACGTCCTTGTAGTTAAGTAGATATACCCTTCCTACTTGAAGTTTCAGTGGTGTTGGCTACGTTCGCTAACCCCAATCACATAGTTTATCTATGCTCATGGGGATGAACTCACTTGCCGCCTACCTACAACTTCAAGTTGTTTGGGTATAGATTGGAAAGGCGAGCACGGAATGAATCAGTCTTTAGCGAAATTTTATAAACCAAATATAGTCAAATGGGCGTTAAATAGCTGGCCTCCTTTCTGGGGGGCTGGGATCCATATTGATGAAATCAGTGAAGATTTTCGCCAAGTTAAAATGCGCTTGAAGCTAAGATGGTGGAATAAAAACGCTAATCGTACCCAGTATGGAGGCAGTATTTTTTCATTAACCGATCCCGTTTATTCTTTAATGTTGATGGGTATTTTGGGTGAGAAATACTACGTATGGGATAAAGAAGCGAGCATCAATTTTATTAAACCTGGTCAGTCAGATCTCTATGCTGACTTTGAGATCACTCAGGACCAGCTTGATACAATATTTGCCAGTACAGTGAATGGAGATAAGTGTTTTCCTGAGTTCATCATACATGTGAAAAATGCTCAAGGAGACGTGGTCTCAGAAGTGCAGCGAAAATTGTATGTGCGTAAAAAGCCTAAGTACCGCGAAGCGCTGGACTCTGAGCAAGATATGACATTCTCTGAATAGTAATGGCATAACTTATTGATATCGAGGCTTAGCCTCGATATTGCTTACATAGGTTAATCCAAGCATCGGCTGTACGAGATACATAACGTTCAGCGTGCCAAATAACGCCTAAGTGCCAATCTATATTTGGCGTTATTGGTTTCACTAAAATGACCTGAACTCGGGATAAAAATAGGCAGGAACTAAAAGCTGGTTCTGCGATCAGATCTTTCGACTAAAAAGGAAATCATCGCAAAGGAACCAGCTATGAAAAAGTTAACTGACCTATTCTGCCATGTC
>NZ_CAWPQZ010000072.1:0-9284 GCF_963889785.1 Vibrio sp. S12_S33
TACGGGCCGCAGGAAATAGTCATATGCAAATGTCAGATCACTACGCGCCTGCTAGGGCGCTGCCAGTAGGAAAGCCTTATAGGCGCATATGAAAAACCACCGGCTATGCCGGTGGATACTTTTTTTTTTACATATTTGAACATTAATAAAAACTTCTACTCACTAATACGATTTTCATCAAAAACGATCAATTGGTATTCACCACTGTCTATCAGTTGCTGTAACCCCTGAGAGAATATTTGGTTAAGGTGCTGGCTGCGTTTAATATTATGCTTCGAAAATAGAATGTACATCTCCTCTTCCATCAGAGTTTTACTATTAACTTGGATCTGAGCCGCTTCTTTGCTATTAAACAGTTTACCCAGCAAATAGTTTCCTCTGATCAAGCCTGTTGGATAAGCATCGATACGTTTCTTGGCTAATTTTATGAAATTAAGTTTTTCAGCGTTGACGATATTGGGCTTAATACCTAAATTGATAAGATGCTTTGTCGCTTGATAGTCTTGGGTTGCACCAATGGCATATTTTTTTAGATCTTCAGTGTTGTTCCAAGTAAAACCCACTTCTTTATGCGAGAAAAAGACAATTTTTTGAGTAAAAAATGGCACTGAGATAAGAAATTTATCTTGCCTTGAGTCACTTATCATCCAGGGAAAGCTACCATCATATTTGTCGTGAGCAGCAAGTCGTAGAGAGCGTGGCCAAGGGAAGTAATCCAATTCAACCTGATAACCTTGGCTTTCAAAGGCTTTGACCACTATTTGCTCTGCAATTTTCTCGTTGGGGTTGGCAGATGAACTGGTATAAGGTGCCCATTCACCAATCGCAAACTTTACTCTCATTTCTTGTGCGGCTAACGAGCAAGAGAGTAGCAGACAACTTAACATCCACGATATTGCTTTCATTTATCTCAACCTAAAGACGAACGACCCATCGCTCAGTCTAGTGGTATCGTTTGCTTTTAGCGCTCTTTTTAAAAAATATTTGTGATAGAAATCGAGTAAGTCGATTAGCGTCAATGCTAACCGACTTATTTTACTCAACTGGATGCAATTTTTGGTAGTGGCTGGTAGAGGCTTTCAGTTAAATCACTCAGCATTTGATCGTAGACATGCGAAATGCTCAATGATATTTCGGTGGTTATTTGATACATCCTATCAGGGCTAATATCAAAAGTGGGGTGGTTGTGTAATTCACCTAAGCAGTGCAGGGCCGATGAACAGCTGGGTGAAGCAATTGTCAGTGGGCTAATTAATGCCAACTGATTCATCTTACGCCTTACTACATCGTTGTAGTGTTGTAGGCGCATTCTACCATCCTGACTTTGCATATCATCAATACAAATACGCAGTTGAGTGAGTGCGTCCATCGCATCGATGACTTGTTGCCAGTTGATGTGGTATTCATCACTTAAGTCCTCGCGGCTTGACTCAACTAACCACGCCAAAATGACTTCATCCATTAAGAACATACAGTGGCGAATCGTTTTACCATGCATCATCTGATTACGATCGACACTGCATTCTGGCCATTCATTCATCAATGCTTTTAGCTTGAGTTGTAGTACACGGTACATTGGCTTGTTGTCAAAATGTGCTGTGGTAATCAGTTGGTTACTTTTTTGAAATAGTTGGTCCTGTATTTCAGTTAATTCGGTGTCTCGTCGACGGTTTGATAGCAATGCATGGTGCGTAATGCTGCGGTGCTGACGGCTAAGAAGCAGCAATTGGCGCAGATTGATCAGTAATTCATATTTCCGCTGTAAGGTTGATTCACGCTGTTTAGATAAATAAAACATGAACCATAATATACCGATAGAGACGAGCATAGAGATAAAAACAAACATAACCAACTCCTTGTTAATGTTATACCAATAAGGAGGTAGCAGACTTAATGCCAATTATTAATTTATTATTATTCAGATGTTTATGATTTATTGAGGCCAATTAATGCATCAAAATAGTGCATTTTGAATTAAAAGTATGAGGAAGATTGTTATTGATGGTCAGGTGATATAAAAAATCCCCAATACATCTCTGCATTGGGGACTTTGTTATTTGGCGAGCGATTACATTACGCGCATACCAGGTTGAGCGCCTTCATGTGGCTCTAAAATCCACAAGTCACTACCACCAGGGCCAGCGGCTAAGATCATGCCTTCCGACATGCCAAACTTCATTTTACGAGGTTTGAGGTTAGCGACCATCACGGTCAGTTTACCTTTTAACTCTTCTGGTTTATAAGCCGACTTAATACCAGAGAATACCTGACGCGTTTCGCCACCGATATCCAATTGGAATTTCAGTAGTTTGTCCGCTTTTGGCACTGCTTCACACGAGATAATACGAGCAATACGCATATCAACCGCTGCAAATGCATCAAACTCAATTTCATCTGCAATTGGATCTTTGTCCAGTTCCGTTTGGCTCGCTTTCTCGTTTTCCGCTTCTGCTTTTTCTTTTGCTGCGGCTTCCGCTGCTGCATCTTCTTTAGAGGCTTCAATCATGGCTTCAATGTGCTTAGGATCAATGCGATTAAATAACGCTTTGAATGGTGTTAGGCTATGACTTGTGAGTGGATCTTGTACGCCATCCCACGTAAGCTCTTGATTCAAGAAAGCTTCGGTACGTGCAGCCAGTGCAGGCATAACTGGTTTCAAGTACGTCATCAATACACGGAATAGATTAATACCCACCGAGCAGATATCTTGCAATTCTTGATCTTTACCTTCTTGTTTTGCCACAACCCAAGGTGCTTTTTCATCAACGTATTGGTTTGCTTTGTCAGCGAGTGCGGTAATTTCACGAATCGCACGACTGAATTCACGTGTTTCATAAAGTTCAGCAATACGCTCGGCAGCGGCGGAAAATTCAGCGTACAGCTCTGGCTCAGCGAAGGTATCAGAAAGCTTGCCTTCAAAACGCTTGGTGATGAAACCAGCGTTACGAGAAGCAAGGTTGACAATCTTGTTAACCACATCAGCATTGACGCGTTGTGTGAAGTCTTCAAGGTTTAAGTCAAGGTCATCGATACGGCTGTTAAGTTTTGCCGCATAGTAGTAGCGTAAGCATTCAGGGTTTAGATGATTAAGGTAAGTGCTTGCTTTGACAAATGTACCTTTAGACTTAGACATTTTCGCGCCATTGACAGTCACGTAACCGTGCACGAATACATTGTTTGGTTTGCGGAAACCGCTGCCGTCAAGCATGGCAGGCCAGAATAGGCTGTGGAAATAGACAATGTCTTTACCAATGAAGTGGTATAGCTCTGTTTTACTGTCTTTATTCCAGTACTCGTCAAAGTCTAAGTCATCGCGTTTGTTACATAGGTTTTTGAATGAGCCCATGTAGCCAATCGGTGCGTCTAGCCACACATAAAAGAATTTGTTCTTTTCGCCTGGAATTTCAAAGCCAAAGTATGGCGCATCGCGTGAAATATCCCACTGTTGGAGGCCTCCCTCAAACCATTCTTGCATTTTGTTTGCAGTTTCGGTTTGTAGTGAACCAGAACAAGTCCATTCTTTAAGCATGCTTTCAAACTGAGGCAAGTCAAAGAAAAAGTGTTCAGAGTCCTTCATTATCGGAGTTGCACCAGAAACGGCAGATTTCGGGTTAATCAGTTCAGTAGGGCTGTATGTTTCGCCACAATTGTCACAGTTGTCACCGTATTGGTCTTCAGACTTACATTTTGGGCAAGTACCTTTGACAAAGCGATCCGGTAGGAACATCTCTTTTTCTGGGTCAAATAACTGAGAAATAGTGCGGCTAGAAATAAAACCATTTTTCTTCAGTTCAAGATAGATATGTGAAGCCAACTTGCGGTTTTCTTCGCTGTGCGTACTGTGGTAGTTATCAAAACTGATATCAAAGCCCGCAAAGTCTTTTTGGTGCTCTTCGCTTACCGCGGCAATCATTTCTTCTGGCGTGATACCCATCTGTTGCGCTTTAAGCATTATTGGCGTGCCGTGAGCATCGTCAGCACAGATGAAGTTTACAGTGTTGCCGCGTAAGCGTTGGTAACGAACCCAAATGTCGGCTTGGATATGCTCAAGCATATGACCAAGGTGGATCGAACCGTTAGCGTACGGAAGGGCACAAGTTACCAGCAGTTTCCTTGAAGAAACGTTTCTTGGATCAGTCGCCATACTTAATATTCGCTTTTATTGATAGATATTAGAAATTGTGACTAATACTACCTTATGAAGCGAATGACTCCAAGGCGTGCGCTTAAGGAATCCCGCAACTTTTTTAGGGTTCTGTCAGACAGGGGAGAGTGATAGCATGAGCAAAAAAGGAGAGCTTATGCATCAGTTCACGTCTAAACAAGATTTTTGCGATTGGTTGAACCAATTTGAACATCCTTATCTGATTTCTGGTTGGGCAAATCAGCCTAATTTAGTTTCCATTTCTGCTGCGGGTATTTTTAACATTCAACTACCTTTTGCGGCGAGTGAATTGGTTCAATCGTTATCTCAGTGGATCACAGCAAAACAGCAAGCCAAAGAAGTAGTGGAATTTAGTTTTGATGTGCTTATCGCACCGAAAGCCTTGCAAACGAAAGTTGCCCACGGTGTAAACGGGGTAAAGAATATTATCGCAGTGACATCAGCAAAAGGTGGGGTTGGGAAATCAACGACCGCAGTTAATTTGGCATTAGCAATTGCTCACTCTGGCGCTAAAGTCGGTTTGTTAGATGCCGATATTTATGGCCCATCAGTGCCGATGATGCTTGGTAAGCAAGATGCTAAACCAGAAGTGCGAGACAATAAGTGGATGCAGCCGATCCTTGCGCATAGCATTTATACTCACTCAATTGGTTATCTGGTTGATAAAGCCGAAGCGGCAATTTGGCGAGGGCCAATGGCTTCAAAAGCGCTAGCACAATTACTCAATGAAACCGAGTGGCCGGAATTGGATTACCTCGTGATTGATATGCCGCCGGGCACGGGGGATATTCAATTAACGCTTTCTCAGCAAATTCCTGTAACAGGGGCGGTGATCGTGACGACACCACAAGACCTTGCGCTTGCGGATGCACGTAAGGGAGCGGCGATGTTTGAAAAAGTGGATGTGCCGGTGGTTGGATTAGTTGAAAACATGAGCTACCACATTTGCAGTCACTGTGGTGAGAAAGAGCATATCTTTGGAATGGGAGGTGCGCAGCAACTCGCCAATGAGTATGGTTTAGCTTTGCTAGCGAAGATCCCTTTACACATCACTGTTCGTGAAGATATTGACCAAGGTAAACCTACGGTAGTTGCAAGACCAGAAAGCGAGCACGCTGAGCACTACTTGGCGTTAGCTGATCATGTCTGTTCTCGTTTGTATTGGCAAGGAAAAGTCAAACCTGATGCAATTAGTTTTACATTGGTTGAATAGTCCGTTAAGCACCACGTAGCGACGAAAACGTTTGCTTGGTGCTTTGTTAATCCATTCGAATAAAACCCGCTTTAAAGTCTAAGCATTGACTGGCATCACATCGGTTAAGTCCCTATAATCGGGCAGTTTATCTATTTTCATCACCAAACCACATCGGGTGCAAAAATAATGTCTGATAATAATCAATGCGTCATCGTAGGTATTGCTGGCGCTTCAGCTTCTGGAAAAAGCCTTATAGCAAGCACGATATATAATGAACTTCGTGCCAAAGTGGGCGACCACCAAATTGGTGTGATTACGGAAGATTGCTATTACAACGACCAAAGCCATCTCAGCATGGAAGAGCGTGTAAAGACAAACTACGACCACCCGAGTGCACTTGATCACGACCTTCTTTGCCAACATTTAGAAAAATTGACTCGCGGCGAAGCGGTTGAAGTGCCAGAATACAGCTATACTGAGCATACTCGTACTGATAAAACGACAACGCTTACCCCGAAAAAAGTGATTATCTTAGAAGGTATCTTGCTTCTTACTGATCCTCGCTTGCGTGATTTAATGCATGCAACGGTATTTATGGATACACCACTGGATATCTGTTTATTACGCCGTGTTAAGCGTGATGTTGAAGAACGAGGTCGAACTATGGAGTCTGTTTTAAAGCAGTACCAAAAAACGGTTCGTCCGATGTTTATGCAATTTATTGAACCGTCAAAACAGTACGCTGACATTATTGTTCCACGCGGTGGTAAAAACCGTATTGCCATTGATGTATTGAAAGCCCACATTGCTAAGTTGTTGAAATCTTAACGTTAGTGGTCTTTATTTTTAAGCAGACAAGTGGCACGTTATGTGCCACTTTCTGTATCTAAACATAAGCAAGGAAAAAGCTGATGAAAAAATTGTTTATTTTCATTGCCATCATTATTGGCGTGTTAATCTCGGCCGTGCTCGCACTTGTCCTTTTGGTTAACCCTAACCAATTTAAACCATTGATCGTGGAGCAAACTAAAAAACAAACTGGCTTAGACTTAGTGATAGAAGGGAATATTGACTGGAGTTTCTTCCCTTCCATCGGCTTCGAACTGGGCAGAACCGAGCTGAGAAATCCGCAAGGTTTTACTGCTGCAAACTTGTTTAAAGTGGAGCAAGTTGGTATTGATATATCTGTTATGCCTTTGCTTGATAAGCAGTTAGAAATTGGCAATATCAGCTTAAATGGGGCGGAGTTTCACCTCGAAACCCTCAAAGATGGTCGCTCAAATCTAGATAGTTTGACTCAGCCAGCAGCCTCTCAAACGACTCAAGTTTCATCAGATGAAAAGCCTTCGCCAAATGCACAGAATAGCGATAATTCTGCAAGTCCGGCCCAAGAGTGGAGCATTAACCTTGCAGGTGTTAGTGTAGAAAATGCGTTACTTGAAATACAAGATCGTAAAGCGGGTACGCATACAAAACTCTATGATGTGGCTCTCAATCTTTCTGAGTTTGCGGCTGATAAATGGACCTCAATGACTTTTGCTGCCAAAGGCAAAAATAACCAACAAAATTTTGCCGCAACAGGCCGATCAGAGTTTAAATTGGGTGCTGGTTTTAAAGAATATGCATTAAAGAATATCGTTCTTGATACGAGTTTTAGTGACCCATCAAACCAAATTGATGCTGCAAAAGTCGAATTAGCGACTTTTGAGTTTGATAAGGTAAATGACCTTTTATTTAGCGTGAAAGGCAAAGCCGCTGATCTAGCGTTAGATGCGCAAGGGAGCGCCCAACTTACCGTTGATAAAGCCATCAGCTTGGTGAAAGTTGATAAGTTAACGCTGGATGCCAATCTAGAAGGGGCGAGTTTACCGCAAAACCCGATGAAGGTCGGGCTGAGCTCGGATATCAGTTTTGATATCACAAAAGGCTACCTCAATGTGCTGTTAAATAAACTTACAGCCAATGCCTTGAGCTTTGATGGTGATGCTAATGTTACTTTAGCCGACATTCCTAAAATTCGTTTTAATCTCCACAGCCCAAATATCGATCTTGATGAGTTTTTGGGTTCAACAACTGCCGAGCCTGCGAGTAAGCCAGTAAGTGGAACCACTCAGTCGGCTGCACCGACTACCGATAAGGTGGCAACGGCTACTGCTGCCCCTGAGGTTGAACCAGATCTAAGCGCATTAAAAACATTGGATGTAAAAGGTGTGGTGGTGATTGATAAGTTCAAGGCAAGCAATGCTCACCTACAAAATGTCAAAACCAATTTTAGTGTTAACCGCGGTGTTGCCGATTTGGTGTCATTTACATCTGATTTGTACCAAGGCTCTATCCAAGCGACGGCTCGTTTAGATGCAACTAAAACTCCGGCTACCTACAGTGTGAAAAAAAACATAAAGGGTGTGAAAGTCCTGCCACTATTAAAAGATGTCGCGAATAACGAAATGTTAGAAGGGACGGGAAATTTTGATGTGGATGTCAAAGGCCAAAGCTTGACACCGACGGGCATTAAAAAGAACCTTGTCGGTACGGTAAAGATTAATTTTGCAGATGGGGCAGTCAATGGCATCAATATCGCGCACTTGATTCGTAGCAATTACGCCAAAATCAAAGGTAAAAAAGTAGAAAGTGATGCTGTGCAAAAAACAGACTTTAGCACTATGACTGCGACATTGACACTGAATAAAGGTGAGGTTTCTACCAATAACCTAGCGATGCAATCACCGTTGCTAAGAATTCGCGGTGAAGGTAAAGCAAATTATCTTGATGAAACGGTAGATTTCTTAGTCAGTACTTCGATTGTTGGTTCACTCGAAGGTCAAGGTGGCCAAGATATCGATGAACTTCGCGATGTAACCATTCCTATCAATGTATCAGGAAAATGGGCTGATCCTAAATTTAAGCTAGTGTTTGATGACGTGCTTAAGCAAAAAGCGCAAAAAGAGATCGATCGTGGTTTAGAAAAATTAGGCGTCGAGATCAAAGATGAGAAAACCAAAAAAGCCGTGGATAGCTTATTGAAAGGGTTGTTTAACTAATTCTCGAATAGGTATCTTTATAGCCTCCTCAGATGAGGAGGCTATCTTCGTTCTACCAATCCACACCTTTTAAGGCTTTTACCCCAGACTCAAAAGCATGTTTTACGTTTTTAACTTCTGAGACTGTATCAGCCATTTCAATTAAGGTGCGATGTGCTCCACGACCAGTAATGACAACGGACTGCATTTTAGGACGTTGCTCTAATGCGCTGACCACTTCATCTAAATCAATGTACCCATAACTCACCATGTAAGTCAGTTCGTCAAATAGCACCACATCAATCGACTCATCTTTGAGCATGCGTTTGCACTCTTGCCATACCGACTGCGCAGCTTGTGTATCAGCTTCTTTATTCTGTGTTTCCCAAGTAAAACCGGTGGCCATAACTTGAAATTCGACCCCCAGTTTTTCTAATAAATTACGCTCACCATTGGCCCATGTTCCTTTAATAAATTGTGCTACCGAGCATTTCATCCCATGTCCAACTGCACGAGCAATGGTGCCAAAGCCGGAAGTTGATTTACCTTTACCATTACCCGTAATAATTAACAGCAAGCCTTTTTCTTGCTGGGCTGCGGCAATTTTTGCATCGACTTGTTCTTTTACTTTCTGCTGCCGCGCCTTGTGGCGTTCATTTTTAATCTCTTCGGTAGACATGCCCAATCCTGTTCATTAATAGTATTGTCGCTATCATATCTCAACTACTCGTCAGCAAAAACCATCGGAATGACAAGGAATAAAAAAGCCAGAGCAGTGCTCTAATGCCGATCAGTTAAGACTTTAATCGGCAGATCAGTTGAATGATCCTACCTTTATGTAAAAATCCGATAGACATTGTTTATCGGATTTTTTTATGCACGTTTCTCAAGCCCTCGATATCAT
>NZ_CAWPQZ010000073.1:0-8731 GCF_963889785.1 Vibrio sp. S12_S33
TTTGCGCAAATTCATCACCTATAGAGCAAGGTCGATGCCAACCTTAAGATTGTTTAATTTCAATGAGTTATAATGACAAATGAAACATATTGAGCAATAACCTGCCTAGCGTAAGCAACTTTTTGCTTTGCTAGGTAGAAAATTGCGATAAATCAGAAAGTTGAACGCTTGGTTGAAGTGATATTGATTGCTACACTCATCTCTTATTTTTGAGTCACGGAAGGCAAATGTCATGTATGCATTCGATAAGTTAGTACAACATTCTAAAAAAATATCTCACTTTAGCCATTTAGCGGCCATTTGTGGCTGGGACCAAGCAGCAGTTATGCCTTCAGGAGGTGCGCAAGCTCGTTCGGAAGCAATGGCACAGCTATCGGTACATATTCATAGCTTGTTAACTCAACCCCAGTTGTCTGATTGGTTTGCTCAGGCAGAAACAGAAGCATTGAATAATGAACAAAAATCGATATTACGCGAGCTAAAACGCCAATGGTTACAAGCAAATGTACTTCCAGAAGCATTAGTTCAAGCCAAGTCTTTGGCTGGTTCTAAATGTGAGCATGCATGGCGTACTCAACGTAGTAACAACGATTGGGTCGGTTTCGAAAAAAATTGGGCGGAGGTGGTTAAGCTATCTCAAGAAGAAGCACAAATTCGCGCGGATGCAACTGGGTTTACACCTTACGATGCTATGCTCGACATATATGAACCTGGCACTAATACCGAATCTCTTGACCGTGTTTTCTCTAATGTGAAGACCTGGTTACCTGATCTCATTGATCAAGTTATTGATAAGCAAAAGTCTGAGCATATCATTTTGCCTAGCGGACATTACCCTGCTGAGAAACAAAAAGCACTCGGTTTGGAAGTAATGAAACTACTGCAATTTGACTTTGAACATGGCCGACTCGATGAAAGTGTTCACCCTTTCTGCGGTGGTGTTCCGAGCGATGTTCGCATCACCACTCGTTATAATGAAGCCGAATTTATACAATCTTTGATGGGTATCGTCCATGAAACTGGCCACGCTCGTTATGAACAAGGATTGCCTAAAAACCTTGCTGGGATTCCGGCAGGCGAAGCTCGCTCAATGGGGATACATGAATCTCAATCTTTGTTTTTTGAAATGCAAATTGGTCGTAGCAACGCATTTATTGAACACCTTACAAAACTTTCAGCCAAACATATCGCTGGTAATGAAGCAAATGTATTTGAACTCAATAATTTCCAAAAAATTTACACTCGTGTAGAGAAAGACTTTATTCGCGTTGATGCTGATGAACTTACCTACCCTGCTCATGTCATTCTACGCTATGAAATTGAACGTGATTTGATGAATGGTAAAATTCAACATACTGATATTCCTGAGCTATGGGATCAACAAATGCAGACGTATCTAGGGCTATCGACTAAAGATAATTATAAAAACGGCTGTATGCAGGACATTCACTGGACGGATGGGAGCTTTGGGTACTTCCCCAGCTATACATTAGGCGCTATGTATGCCGCGCAATTTATGGCATCAATGAAACAGACTGTGGATGTAGACAAAGCTATTAGAGAAGGAAATTTATCACCAATTTTCAGATGGTTACATGATAACATCTGGAGTAAAGGTAGCTTGTTAACAACCAGTGAACTGGTTAGCTCCGCTACTGGTGAAACGTTAAATCCTGAGCATTTTAAAGCTCACTTAAAAAGTCGTTACCTCTAATTTGGTTACAGACATGTACTCTGTTTTTCCACTGAGTACATGTCTGTTTTTTAAAGCAAATTATTCGAGTTTTAGAGAAGAGTTGCATGTAGGGATCTGCTCCGCTATCAATGGACTACTACTTCACCATCACTCAATTCAAAAATTGCATCATGATTAAAATGTAAGCGTTCACCAGCAGCGTGTTGACTAAGTGTTTAGGTAAAACTCATTTGTTTAAGAGCGAGCACATTTGGGTATGGCTGCTGACGAACAACAGCGTTGACTATGCGTGAAAGCGTATCAAGTGACGATATCTTTCGCTTTTTACACGTTTCGATTAGCGAGTGTAGACGGTCTCGAAAGTTATCGCCTGCATCCGAGGTAGTGCCGTAGCTGATTTTTCTTTGAATGACAAAGCCACGAAGTCGACGTTCAGCTTCATTGTTGGTTAATGGTATTTTGGGGTTAGTTAAGAACAACCACAAGCTTGGGCTATGCTCATCCAGTTTTTTGCAGCGACCTTGATAGCGTTGAATTGGTATTTGCTTGATCCCTTTATTGAGCCAGTAATTAAAACGCTGTCTTATTCGACTTAATCTGTTTAGGTACAGGCTATATTTTATCGTTTCGGACTCCCAACGATGTCGCGTTCGAAAGACTAATTTGCTCAGCATCACAAGTCGTTGCCCTATTTTAGCTGTATGTCCTTTACTGTGTAATCCGCAATCTGTTGTAAGTTTCGGATCACGCGTGACCAACATAGCTGATGTTTATTTGGTGATATCCAGTTGTAACCACCATATTGGTCACTGACGACAACCCCAGAATAATTGGCTCCCAGAACCACTTTAGCTGAGTGAATGGAGCGAGAGAATAGGATCTTTTCGTACACTAAATCGTCGCTCGATACTAACCAGCACCACCGTAAACGCTCTTCACTATTTCGTGAGTGTGAAGTCTCATCAACGTGTACTAACGGAGCCGTTTGAATATTACTTTTGATGGCTTGGTGCTGTGGGGTAAGCATTGAGTCAACACGAGTTTGAGCTTCACTGATTGCGCCAATTGAAAAGTAGACAAAAGTCAATTACCTACTGGTGAACGGTTACGAATAACTAACCTATTGCCTCAAACCATAAGTTTTGAACTTTTCCAATACCACATCAATTTCCTCATCAGGTAATACTGGTACATCACCAATAGCTAAAAGCTTGAGATATATTTTAGCTAAGACTTCTACTTCATGCGCTAGCCACAACGCTTTCTCTAAATTAGCTTCCGCAGCAATCATGCCATGATGCTGTAATAATATGGCTTTACGACTACGCATAGCCGCGGTTACATGATGAGACAAAACCTCAGAACCAAAGGTCGCGTATGGAGCACATGGGATATCTTTCCCCCCACCTGCCGCAACCATATAATGAATAGCGGGAATCGACTTATTGAGAATTGAAACACCAGTGCAGTTTAGGGCATGATTGTGAATCACCGCATTAGCATCTGGTCGAACTTGATAACATGCCAAATGAAAACGCCACTCACTCGACGGTAGTTTTCCTGCTTCACTATTGCCATAATTATCGACATAAACAATTTGCTCTGGCGATAATATCTCATAGGGAATACCACTTGGCGTGATCATCATCCCTTGATCATAACGCACACTTACATTACCAGCAGTTCCTTGATTTAAACCCAATTGAGTCATTTCAAGGCAAGTATCTATAATATTTTGCGCAACTTGTAGCTTATTCATATTATATTCCTATTGATGTTGTAATCTAAACAGTTGTGTAGTTTTGATGAGGTTATTGGATCTTAGAACTAATCAGGTCTACAAATCTCTTCCAATGAGGAGCAAACTCTTTTAAGTTCTGCGGTTCAAAGTAAGTCAGTTCAAAAGAATCTTTAATCATTATTCGTGCATCAGCAATATTATCCAATTGGTTTAAGGAAATCATTTGCACCACAATATTCCCCAATGCTGAACCTTCTATCGGACCACATACTACTTTTATTTGACACACATCAGCCGTAAGCTGACACAGCATTTCATTTTGAATTCCTCCTCCTACCATATGTAGTTGTTCAAACTTATGTGACTTCGATTGCTCTAGTTGTTCAATCCCAACCCTGTACGCTAATGCAAGGCTTTCAAAAATACAGCGTGCAATCTCACCTAATGACTGAGGTACAGGTTGTAAAGTTTGTTTACAATAAGCGCGAATCTCGTCAACCATATTTTTTGGATTTAAAAACCGGGTATCATTTGGGTCGATAAAACTTCTCCAAGATTTTACCTGACTTGCTGCTTGCACCAACTCTCCATACGACATTGTTGTTTTCGAATCCATTTTTACTCTTTGGATTAGCCACATCCCTATCATGTTTTTTACAATAGAAAAACTATCATAAACCCCTCTTTCATTACTAAAGCCTGCATTACGAATTTCGCTTCCTAATAGAGGCGTGGAACTCTCTATACCTAACAGAGACCAAGTTCCAGAGCTAATCACAGCCCAATACTTACTGGTAGCAGGTACCGCCACAAAAGCTGATGCCGTATCATGGCTTGCGGGTGCAATAATTTTAGCTTTACTGCGCAAACCAAGCTGGTCGGCTAATTTTGGATTAAGCTTACCAATTACGGTTCCAGCTGGTATTGGTCTCGTTAAAGTATTAATGGGCAACTTAATTAGTTGCAAAATTTCAGAACTCCAATTTTTGCCATCTAACGAAAGCATTTGGCTCGTCGAAGCGATCGTTTGTTCGATCATTTTTTTGCCACTTAGCAAATAGTGAAAATAGTCTGGTGTAAAAAGAAAACTTCGAACTTTTGCTAATTTTCTTGGATTTGTGTCTGATAACGACATCAACTGATACAGAGTGTTATATATTGATGACTGGATACTAGTAAGACAAAACATATCGGATTCATCAATTAAACATTCTCGCTTTGCAATATAACCATTTGTTCTCAAGTCGCGATAAGCTACATCTGGAAGTAATTTTTTGTCAAATTCATCAAGTAAAACAAAGTCAACCCCCCACGTATCAACACCAATGCTCAGAATATTAAACCCCATACTTTCAACTTTTTTAAGCCCAACGCATATCTGATTAAATAATATATGATGTTCCCATTGCCACTCTCCATCATTAAAAATAATTACATTATCAAACCGGTGGATTTCTTTAATATATAATTTACCTTGATCAACATAACCAGCCATCACTCGACCATTTGATGAACCTAAGTCTACGGCAATACAAACATTCATTATGTTGCTCCTTAAAAATCATATCCTAAGAACTGGATCAAACTTAATTGGTATTATTGGGTTATTAGTCATTTTCTTCTCGATTGTCAAAATATCAGGCATAGCTAAAGACGTGCCATTTTTTTCGACTGAACATGAAGCAACAGCACTGGCAAATAGACAAGCATCAACGAGAGACAAACCTTCAGCAATTTTGGCAGCAAGGGCTCCACTAAAAGCATCACCTGCTCCTGTCGTATCAATAGGCACAGTCGGATATGGAGGGATAATATAAGTACCTGTAGTATCGGAAAGAAATGCACCTTTACTACCCATCGTAATTATAATATTCTTTGTGCCTTTTGCATGGAGAATGCTAGCCGCCTCAAATGCTGATTCGAAAGACAAAATTGTTATTCCCGTTAATAAAAACGCCTCAATCTCATTAGGTGTAATGACATCCACTTTAGATAAAATACATTCATTGAATTTCTGAAATGGCGCTGGATTCAAGATCGTAAAGACCCCTTCACGAAAAGCTGTCTCAATCAAAATTTCGATTGCATCAACATTGTTTTCTAGTTGCGTAAGAAGAACATCACTTGCTTTAATTACAGGTAAACATTGTGCTATTTCTGATGTCGTTATCGTTAAATTAGCACCTGGATCTACAACAATCATGTTCTCAGCATTTTCACTAGAAACAAAAATTAATGCACTCCCAGTAGGTTTAGTCTTAGATATGAATAATGTAAGAACATCAATTTCTGTTTGTTCAAGATGCTCTCGTGCCATTTTAGCGTAATAGTCATCACCAAGTTTGCCAATATAATGAACCTTCGCTCCTATCGAACTAGCCGCTATAGCCTGATTCGCCCCTTTTCCACCTGGACCAGTATTACTACCATTCGCTATCATAGATTCTCCTGGTTTTGGTAATCTAGGTGCTTTAGCGACTATATCCAAGTTATATGAACCAAATACACAAATTCGTCCATTATTACGCTTATTATTCATGATTATTTTTATCCTTTATCACTGACGTATTTGATTTTTTAATAGCGTTATTGTTATTGAATATATACCTGCATATCAAAACAACGATAAGTGCTATTCCCCACATTGCCAAACTAAAATGAGGACTTACTCCCATAAGGTTCAGGCCGGTAGATATAGTTTGAAGAACAAATAGAGACAATACCGTATTTAATACCCTACCAAATCCACCAAAAGGATCTGCACCACCCAATATAACCGCAAGAACAGTGAGCAATAAATAAGAATCTCCATACCCCATACGTGCTGAGTTAAACCTGGCCATCATAATCAAACCAGCAAATACACATAGCATATTAGAAACTATATATATCACGATGGTCACTTTGTGAGTATTAACACCACTGAAATATGTAGCATTAATATTACTTCCTGACATGTATATATACTTCCCAACATCCGTCTTTTCTAAAAAAACATAAAGAAAGAAAGAAATAATCAGAAATATAATAAGTGACAATGGAATACTAAAAAAAGTTTCAGAACCGACGGACAATAAAATATCTGGTATACCACTAATTGCAGCACCATGTGTTAGCCAAATACCAACCCCTTTTAATAGCGTCATAACACCTAAAGTAACTAATATTGGGTGTATTCCAATATATGCAATAAAATAACCAGTTAAAATTCCAATTAAAAAAGCAATAAATAACGCACCAAAAAGTGCAATAGTCAACCATAGGCATTGAACTGCAATACTAGCATCAGTCGGCATTAAACTTACAAAAACCCATGCCATAAAAAGACCAGTTATATTAGATGTTGTTATTATAGAAAGATTTAATCCACCACTTAAAATTGCTACAAACATCCCCAACGTCAATAAACCCAACTCAGGAAGTTGATAAGCAATACTCATAAACGTAGTTACTTGAAAAAAATTATCTGGACTAATTAAACTAAATATAAAAATAACAATAGCAAGTAAGGCAAGCATCCCTACAATAGCTCTATCAAGTTTACTTATAATATTATAACTCATATTATTTTTCTCTTAAGAAAAGCCAAAATTTGTTTCTTGCCGCTTGCCAAAATGCGTTACTGTAATAGCAATTAATATGACGGATCCAATAACAACATTTGAAAAGTAATTTGAAACACCAATTAGATTCAATCCATTTTTTAGTATTCCAATACAGAACACCCCCATTATTGTCCCAAAGACACTTCCTTTACCTCCGCTTAAGCTAGAACCACCTAGCACAACTGCCGCCAAAACATCAAGTTCTGTGCCAACTAACGCACTCGGTACGACCTCATTAACACGATATATCTGTACCAAACCACCGATTGCAGCCATAACGCCACACCATCCATAAGCAAAAAAATGAATAAATGCTACATTGACTCCGACCCGACGGGCAGATTCGACGCTTCCACCAGTGGCATATAATTGCCTACCAATATTTGTTTTCTTTAATAAGAACCAACTTATTATACTTAATATAATTAAAGTTAAGAATGGCAACCCTATTTGGTATCTTACACCTTCGTAAGTAAATGGAATAACGTGGTAGAAATCCATCATCCACTCTGGCAAATTATATATATTAATGCCATTTGTTAACCACATAAGCAACCCAAATAATACAGACTGCATACTAATTGTTATTATGATAGATACAATGTTAAAATAATATATTAATGTTGCATTAATAAAGCCAAACATTAATCCAAGGAACATAGCTGCAACAATACCTAATGTTGGATCAGAGAAGCCAAATTTCATAGCGAACGTTGCCACAATATACTGGACACTTGAAGCTATTGCAGCGAAAGATATATCTATACCACCCGTAACCAATACTACAAATAATCCAAGAGCAAAGATCCCCATAACAGAATAGCTTTCAGCCAAATCAAGTAGATTTCTTATTGTGAAAAAACTATCTGTATTTAAAGCAAAAAAAACTGATAGGATAATAATTACCAATCCTAACCATAACTCAATGGATGAATTTTTAAGCTTAAATACCATCGACAGCCTCCAATAAATTTTCTATGGACATATCCTTGGGTTTGAAATGATTAATTACTCGTCCCTTATCGAAATGGAGTATTTCATCACTATTATAATAAATTTCAGGAATTTCATCTGAAATAAATACTATGGCAACTCCTTGGTCTGCTAGATTTCTAATTAATTTATAAATGCTGTCTTTTGCCCCGACATCAACCCCAACGGTTGGTGAATCTAATATTAACACTTTGGGGTTAGTTAACATCCACTTAGCCAATACAATTTTTTGTTGATTTCCACCTGACAAAGTCGATATTGGGTCATGAATATTGTTTGATTTTACATCCAAGCTTTCTATCCATTTTTCTACGGTAGACTTAACAAGATCATTGTCTATCAACCCTATCGTATTTTTCATCTCAGTAATAACTGAAAGAATTGTATTATCCTCAACAGATTGCTCAAGTATTAAACCTAGAGTTAGTCTATCTTCTGAAATGTAACCTATTCCCGACTTTAAGGCATCTGTATGAGATCTAAATTTTACTGGTGCTCCATTTAAATAAATCTTACCTTCATCAGGTTTAGTTATACCAAATAGGGATAAAGCAAGCTCTGTTCTTCCTGCAGGGCGGGATCGCACTTTGTTAACAGATGTGATCTAATAACCTCAAACCCTTTGCTATGTGCCCATTTTGAACTTAATTGAACATTTGTCAGTCGTTGAAGATACCCGTTCTGACATTAATCAAA
>NZ_CAWPQZ010000074.1:0-8328 GCF_963889785.1 Vibrio sp. S12_S33
ACGACCTGTACTTTTCATAACTTGGAGTAGCAGTTCCCAGCGAATATCAGTTAGCATTGTTCTTGGCATGGTATTGGTTATGGTTTTACTTTTGGCGAAGCAAATTATAACTCTTTACCATGCTGTTCAAAAAATACTCATGAAAGATCAACACGCCCTAGAAATTCCTCCCAATAACTCGTGTACGTTTCCAATAGAAAAACCAGCTGTTTGTTTTCTATGCCTCAGTGAAAAGCTAACCAATCTTAAAGTTCCATAATGTGGAACTATTGTTTCGCATATTGGAATGATGACGGATGTCACATCATCTCTTTTTGGTGGCATGTATATTTTAAGCATCAACATGAGGTCATTTTATGAGCAAAGTACAAGGTAACCAGGCACTAGCCAAAGCATTTGACGTCATCGATTCGATCGCCGATGGGAACCGTAACTTAAAGGATATCTGCGAACAATTGGGGCTGCCTAAGTCTACGGTTCATCGTATTTTGCAAGGTTTAATTGAAGCGCGATATATCCGAGAAGTTAAAGGGATTGGCTTAGTTCTCGGTACCAAGATGATTCAACTAGGTATTCGAGCTCAAGCAGACATGCCACTAAAAGAGATTGCTAAGCCGTATATTAGAGAGCTTGCGCAGCTTACTCTGGATACCGTGCATTTAGGCATAAAAGATGAAGATGAGATTTTTTACCTAGACAAGATCCCCGGACAGCGCCATGTTCAGATGCGCTCTCAAGTAGGGGACAGATTACCGCTTGCCGCAACCGGAGTAGGAAAAGCCTTAATGTTAGATATGCCAAAAATGGAATGGCAAAGGCTAATCAGTACCCAAACTGAGCTGGATGTTGAACATATGATGAACCGTATGGAGCAATATGCTAAAGATGATTATAGCTTTGATTTAGAAGATAACGATGACTTAGTTAGATGTGTTGCAGCTCCAATTCGCAATAAAAATGGAAATATTATTGCTGCAATTTCAGTGACCAGTATAAAAGATTATATGGATGACCAAAGAATGAATGAATTAATACCGGTTATTCAAAGCTACAGTAAAAAAATATCAGACCAACTTTAATTAACTGCAAATATCACAGCTTGCGTTAGATGATGAATACTATGTGGGTGATCGACTTTGATAGAATCGGTTTTAAGCACTCATATCTACAATATTAAAATTTCAGAGTAACTTAATTAACCTTTGAATCAATATCTGAATGAGATAATTTAGCTTAGAGCATTCAGTTAATAGCTGAGTTATTTAATTAATATCAGAATATATATTAAATAACCATAAATAAACCCTATACGAGGCCGAAGAAGCTTCTTCCTAATGTAATAAGGTCAAGATAATGAAGAAAATCTTAAAAAATGTATTAATGTCTGCTGTTATCGCGAGCGCTGCTGTTGCAACAACAGCTGGTGCAACTACTACTTACCCTGATGCTCCTGTGAAAGTAATTGTACCGTATTCTGCAGGAGGTGGTTCAGATAGCGTAAGCCGCGCACTTGTTGAAGCGCTTAAAGATAAGTTCCCAGAAGGTATTGCAGCAGAAAACCGTACAGGTGGTGCTGGTGCAATTGGTATGTCTTATGCTCAAAACAGTAAGCCAGATGGTCGTACTATAGGCATGGTCGCTCCTGAGCTTGTGATGCTTCCACACCAGGGTTACGGCGCTAATCTTGATTACAAAAAGCTAATACCTCTTGCCATTGTAAACTCTGGTTATGCCGCAATTACAGTACCAACAGACTCGCCATATAAAACGTTAGAAGACCTTATTAAAGGCTCTAAAGACAACAATCTACTGTTTGGTAATTCAGGTACAGGCAGTATTTGGCATCTAGCTGGTGCAGGCTTGGAAGTGAAGGCTGATACACAATTTACTCATGTTCCTTACAAAGGCTCTTCTGCTGCAATCACTGCTCTACTTGGGAACCACCTAGACGCTGTTTCAGTGTCTTACGCTGAGGTCGCCTCACAAGTAGAAGCAGGTAAGTTACGATCACTTGCTGTACTTGCGCCAAACCGTCTGAAAGACGCACCAAACGTTCCTACTGCTCAAGAGCTTGGATACGATGTAGTAATTGGTACATGGCGCGGTTACATGGTTCCTAAAGGTACGCCTCAGACAACGGTTGATTTCTTAACTGATGCAATCCTAGAAGCTGTTGAGACGGATACATTTAAAACATTTATGGCAAATACCAACAACGATATTGAAATAATCAAATCGGAAGAATTTGCTAACAAGTTAGAACGTGAAAACATCTTCTTTAAAGAGTTGATCACGAAGCTAGGACTTAATCAGTAAACACCTGAGAGGCTTACTCAACACGAGTAAGCCTCAACTACTTGGGACGATAATTATGCGTAAAGCTCATTTAGTCGCTGCGATAGCTTTTATATTGTTATCTTTAACTGCTTTATATTTATCTAGTGAGTTACCAGACTCTCGCAGAGGAACGCCGGGACCAGCAGCATGGCCGATTGTTATTTCTTGTGCCATGTTACTTTCAGGTATTATATTTTTAGTTAAGACTTTTACAAACAAGAATAGTGATGCTCTAGAGTTGTTTAATAGTAACAATATAAGAGTTTATATAACAATGGCAATTCTTGTTGGTTATTTTATTTGTATAAATTCCATTGGTTTTGTAGTGAGCTCATTAGTATTAACCTTTGGATTATTTTCTTGGTATGGAAACTTCTCAATCATTAAAAGAGTGATATTTTCATTCGCTATTGTAGGTATAGTTTATGGCGTATTTAATTACGCATTAAATGTTCCATTTCGTTTTGGAATATTATTTTAAGGTGTATTTAAAATGTTAATTGAAGCATTGAATTTGGTACTACAACCAAGCGTTATTTTATATCTTCTCATAGGCGTAGCTGGTGGTATGTGTATTGGTTGTTTGCCCGGGCTAACGACCACTATGGGGGTAGCACTTGTTCTGCCATTAACTTTCGGAATGGAAGCGGTTCCAAGTATTCTGTTGTTAATTGGTGTTTATGTGGGTGCAGTATATGGCGGCTCCTTATCGGCCATATTACTTAATACTCCAGGGACACCCGCATCAGCAGCAACCGCGCTTGATGGCTATAAAATGGCTTCGCGAGGCGAAGCAGGTAGAGCACTTGGTATCTCGACGATAAGTTCATTTATTGGTGGTTTAATTAGCTGTATTTTCCTAATTTTAATTGCCCCTATTCTTGCTGACTTTGCTTTAAAATTCAGCGCTCCAGAATTCTTTATGCTAGCAATTTTTGGCTTATGTATTATCTCTTCAATTTCTGGTAAATCACTATTTCTTGGTCTCATTAGTGGTTTTTTAGGCATGCTTGTAGCCACGATTGGATTGGACGACATTACAGGTAGCCTACGTTTTACTTTTGACAACATTAATTTGTATTCTGGTATTAACTTCATTCCTGTGATGATAGGTCTCTTTGCCATGTCTCAAGCATTCATTGGCGTTGAAGAGATAAATGTAAAAGGCAAGGCAACCGGAAAAATCAAACGTGTTCTTCCAAAAGGCTCCGACTGGAAACTTATCATCAAAAATAGTATACCTTTTGGCAGTTTAGGTGCATTTGTGGGTACAATCCCTGGCGTTGGCGCCGATATCGCTTCATTTATTGCCTATGGACAAGCTAAAAGTCTTTCAAAAAAGCCTGAAGAGTTCGGAAAAGGATCACCAGAAGGTGTTTCCGCCCCAGAGGCCGCAAACAATGGTGTAACGGGTGGTGCATTAATCCCAATGTTATGCCTTGGTGTGCCGGGTGATGCGGTCGCGGCAATAATGATTGGTTCTTTAACTGTTCAGGGTATTCAACCGGGCCCACTACTGTTTCAAAACGATGCATCAACAGTTTATGCCATTTTTATTGGTTTATTGGTTGCTAACGTATTCATGCTTATTCTTGGTTTAAACTCAGTTCGAATCTTTACTAAGGTTCTTTCTGTTCCTAAACCAGTATTGGTCCCAACCATTATGTTGCTGTGTTTTGTGGGTAGTTACGCTCTTAATAACAACATGTTTGACGTTGTTGTAATGCTGTTCTTCGGCATTGTGGGTTATTTCTTCCAGAAACTCGATATCTCATCTTCTCCTGTCATTTTAGGTCTAATTTTAGGTCCAATGGCGGAAAGCAACTTTAGACGTGCTCTTCTTATGTCTCGTGGAGATTATTCGACATTCCTATCTACAGGGATCTGTTGGACTTTCTTTATTCTTATCATCGTTTCACTGCTTTTCCCGATTATCAAAAATAAAGTTGTGAACAAGCAACAAAAAAACGTAAACACAACAGCTTAGGGAGAAAGAAATGAAAATTACAAACGTTATTCCACATGCAATATCAGTCCCACTGGACAATCCATTTTATTTTTCCCAAGGGTGGGCAAAAACTCGAAGCGCCGTGATTGTTGAAATTGTTACTGACGAAGGGATTGTTGGCTATGGTGAATCGCTTTGTCATGGTTTACAGAGCCCAATGATTGCGGCTTCGATAATTGAACATAGCTATAAACCTCTGTTAATAGGTCGCGACCCATTTGATGTTGAGTGTCTATGGGAAGAAATGTACAACCTTTCTCGTCCATTTGGTCAAAGTGGTGCGACGGTCAATGCGGCGAGTGGTGTTGACATTGCCCTTTGGGACATTATGGGAAAAGCTCTCAACAAACCGATTCATAAATTGCTGGGCGGTGCATTTAGGCATGAAGTCACCCCTTATGCAACGGGCTTCTACCGCGTTGCTGATGGGCAATATCCGCAAGACTCTCTAACTGAAGCTAGGCTCCATGTTGAGAATGGTTTTAGGGCGTTTAAGCTCAAAATCGGCTTTGGAATTGAAGAGGATATTAAGCTAATAAAAGAGATACGTGAAGTTGTTGGTGATGACATTAAAATTATGGCGGATGCAAACGGTGCTTACAATGTGGCTCAAGCACGCAAGCTGATTAATGAGACTGAAAAATACAACCTTCACTTTCTTGAAGAACTACTTGCCCCCGAAGATATAGACGGTTACAGAGAAATTCGAGCAAACTCTCCAACCTCGATTGCTGCTGGAGAGCAAGTTTTCGGAAAAATGGGCTATCGGCCATGGCTCGAAAAACGTTCATTAGACATTATTCAACCGGACTTATGTTCGAGTGGTGGTTTTACTGAATGCAAAAAAATAGCCGCTATGGCTCAGGCTAGCCACACAACGTTAATCCCTCATGTATGGGGTTCAGGAGTTGGTATTGCTGCCTCTTTGCAGTTTATCGCTTCGATTCCATGTAATCCGTTATCGCTAAACCCTACCGAACCAATGCTGGAGTTTGATCAGTCTTCTCATCCATTTAGAAAGGATCTTATTTGCGATGGTATTTACTACGCAGCCGGAAAAGTAACCATCCCAACAAAGCCGGGGATTGGTGTGGATGTTGATACTGACATTATCAAACAATACAAAATAAATTGATCAGAGAGATCTAATTACATGTTATTGAAAAAAGATATCGACTTTCTAATTGTTGACTGGGGCACGACTAATTTCAGAGCCTTTGCAATTAATCATGAAAATGGCGTTCACGCACAAATCGAGCTGCCAATGGGCTTGAAGCAGGTAAATGACGGTTCGTTTGCAAATGAGCTCGAACGCGTTCTGGAGTCGTGGATTCTGGGTTATCAAGAACTTCCAATCTATATGGCTGGAATGGTCGGAAGTGCAAACGGTTGGATTGACGTTCCTTATGTAAATACACCGACCAGTATAAGCAAGTTAGCAGATAAAACATACGTATTCACGCTGCCTTGGGGAGCAAAATCTTACATTGTTCCGGGAATTAGTCATGAAGCGGGTAATGGAGAGTTCGATGTAATGCGCGGGGAAGAAGTTCAAATATTTGGCCTTATCAACAAAGTGAATAATGACTCATTCTCTGCAATTTTACCCGGCACGCATAGCAAACACGTTTTAGTTCAAGACAAGCAGTTAGTGCGGTTCAATTCGTATATGACGGGTGAACTGTTTTCTGCTATCAGAGAGCATACCATCATAGGCCGAGATCTTCCTACGCAGAATCAGTCACTCTCAGCATTTGTTAAAGGTGTGCAGTCTGGTCAAAGTGGTGGTGCAACTAGCCAAATCTTTAAAGCAAGAACTGCAAAAATATTTACTCAAATCGAAGATAGTGAGGTAGATGACTTCTTATCTGGAATTCTCATAGGAAGTGAACTTAAAGAGCTAGATAGTGCATCTGCCTATTTGATTGGAAATGAAAAACTATGCAGCCGCTATCAATTGGCGTGCGATACCACGAACAAGACGAGCGAGTTTTATAGCGGAGATGAGTGCTTCATTGACGGAATGCTACTAATTAAACAGGAAATTGAAAATGACACTGCAATTTAATCCAAAAACTGACGTACCTTTGATCGCTATTCTGCGTGGAATCAAGCCAAGTGACGCACTACGAATTGGTAACATTCTAATTGAAGCTGGCTTCAAGGCGATTGAAGTACCGTTAAACTCTCCTAATGCGCTTGAAAGTATCAAGCTAATGGTCGATGAGTTTGGAGATAACTATTTGGTAGGGGCTGGTACTGTAACCACGCCTGAGTTAGCAGAACAAGTTATCGCAACGGGTGCCAAATTGATTGTTACACCTAACTTTAACGAGCGTGTTATTCAACTTGGTGTCGAGGCGGGCTGTCAAGTCTACCCAGGCGTGCTTTCTCCGACAGAAGCGTTTAATGCACTTCAAGCTGGTGCGACTGGAATTAAACTATTTCCAGTCACCATGCTAGGTATTAGCGGTGTGAAAGCTTTGAAGTCTGTATTGCCCAAAGAGGCTCTCTGTTTTGCTGTAGGGGGCATTAACCCTAATGTTGAATGCCTGAAACCATACCTAGACATTGGTATCGATGGATTTGGGCTTGGTGCTTCTCTTTACTCACCTAATCTTTCTGATGAAGAGATCAGAGAGAATGCACAAAAGTTTATTCACGCATATAACGAAACCTGTTCGTTAGGTAGTTAATTATGGCAAATTATTTAATCACTGGTGCCAGTACAGGTATTGGAGCAGAAACAGCTAAGTTGCTTGCTGAAAACAATAATTTGATTCTTACCTATTATCAGTCTTCCGATGAAGCTTACGCTCTAAAAAAGGTTTTGTTGCAAGACTACCAGGCTACGAGTGTTGAGTTTATTAAAGCGAATCTAGATACTGAAAAAGGGTGTAGAGAACTCTTTGACCAAATAGAAGGCCTGACGAACAAACTCGATGCTCTTGTAAATAATGCAGGTGGAATGGTTGCTCGAGAAAACATTGTTGACTTTAACTGGCAAACGATGGAGTCAATTTTTAGGTTGAATACATTTAGCCTTTTTCAAGTTACGTCTCTTGCTGTTCCATTACTGAGGAAATCGAAATCGCCTTGTATAGTGAATCTAACCTCTATTGCATCTAGGCATGGTGGTCCAGGGACAACCTTGTACGCTGCGGCAAAAGGTGCTGTAGATACTTTCACCAAAGGGGCTGCTAGGGAGCTTGCACCAGACATTCGGGTGAACTCGGTTTCTCCTGGTGTTATTGAAACTCCATTCCATGACAAAATGAGCACAAAGCAACAAGTATTAGATTGGCGGGACAATAACCCATTAAAGAGAAACGGAACAGCTCATGATGTAGCTTTAGCTATAAAGTTCTGTATTGAGAATACATTTGTAAACGGTGAGTCTATTGATGTGAATGGAGGGCTTTATACTCGGTGACTCTGTTTGTTGTTCTTTCTCGTTAAATTAGTTCATCAGAGCTAGAGTGAAAGTCTCTAGCTTGTCATTATCCATCTCCAGTCACAACGACCACCAATGGAATTGGTGGTCGTTGCTGTTTTGAGATACTAAAAGTTATCTGATGGGTAGATTCAGGGCGAAGCGCCCGACTCATTTCTGTCCAGAACCTTCACAGATGGCACTTCTTAACTCAGAGGTGCCCCATTGCGTGTTTTAAGGCAGACCTTACGTTATAGCTAGGGCGTGTTGATCTTTGCTGTACGTTTTATGTTCAGCAATGCATTGGTAGCCACATTAACATAACCTGAACTCGGGATAAAAAAGAAGGGAACTAAAAGCTGGTTCTGCGATCAGATCTTTCGACCAAGAGAGAACAATCGCAAAGGAACCAGCTATGCATAAACTAGGGTCTGTTGATCTTTCGTGATGATTTTTTGAACGGCATGGTGAAGGTTATAATCATTTCGCCAAAAACAAATCACAACTGAGTTCACCATGCCAAGGACAATGCTAACTGATAAACGATGGG
>NZ_CAWPQZ010000075.1:0-8177 GCF_963889785.1 Vibrio sp. S12_S33
CTATCCCTGGCTTTGGGCCACTCACCAGTCAAGCCGTAGCGGTATGGTTAGGCACAGGGAAACAGTTCAAAACGGGACGAGACGCCTCTGCTGCGATGGGGCTGGTTCCAAGGCAGAACACAACAGGTGGCAACGTGATGCTTATGGGCATCACTAAACAAGGTAACACTTACATACGGTCATTACTTGTTCATGGGGCAAGAGCAGCATTACGGCGGGCCAAATTTAAGTCTGACAAACTGAGTCAATGGATGCTTGATTTACAAGAGCGTCGCGGGCCAAATCGAGCCGCAGTCGCGCTCGCAAACAAGCTAATGCGTATCGCTTGGGCTGTCACAACAAAGCGAGAAGAGTATCAACCCTTATAAACAACCAACACCACCCTTTGCAAAGTACGTAGTTAGATGAATAACAGGATAAATCCTACACGTTGAAAACCTTCTGCTCACACTGGCTTTTAAAGTCGATAAGGTGATTAGGACTTCGTGTTCGACTGCCTCATCTTGGCCAAGGCAATAGCCGCAAAAACAGGCCGTATATATGGTAGTTAACCTGCGCTTTTAATCATACTGCAGACTTGCAAAACTGGGGGAGACCATATATGTGAGCAACGTATTACCGAAGCTACCGCATATCACCTTACACACTAAACACAACGCATAATAAAAGTGCCACGCGTTGCGAATCACTCTTAAACAGTTTGTTATGCTGCTGTTCCCAGACTTCCAAGCAAACAATTATTACTAAATAGCACCACTATTCAAGGACATTTAAGTTCTTGACCTTTAGCCGTATAAGGATAATGCTAGAGTTAAACTATACAGCTTTTAGCTAAGGATTGAACGATGTCAGAAGAACTAGCTGCTCGCGTAAAACGCCTCGAGGAACGCCAAGACGCAATTGAACAGCGTTACGTAGAATTTGTAACATTTGTTTCTGAAGAGCTTAATGCATTAGGCGACTATAAAAGCCGCACAGACAGCGAACTAACAAGTATGGGCGGTAAAATAGAACAATTGGAAAAAATTGCTGCCTTACACCAAGGAATTTTCGAGGACCAAGAGAACCGAGATAGAGCTAAATCAGTTAATAGAAGACTTAAAATTCACCAAACTCTCCTAAACAAAGAAAAAGACAGCAGGAAAAACCAGTAGGTAGACATTATGTCATTAGATGAAATTTTAAAGCGTGCTGAACACACAAAGCGACAAGTAGAACTAGAAGCGACATTCGAAACAGATGAAGCTACAAAACGACTGAATGAAATAGCACCGATTCCACGAAAAAAATGGATGGATAGTGTGACTAATCAACTATGGTTGAAACAAGGTGGTAAATGCGCTATTTGCCATGACCCAATGAGCCGCGAGAGTTTTGATGTAGACCATATAGTACCTCATTCTAAAGGTGGTGGTAACGAGAGAACAAATCTCAGACTTACACACGTGTCGTGCAACAGAAGTCGTGGCAACGATTGCGATAGACGCTCTGTAATCGAGAACCTTGAAGATAGAGCGATGAATTTGAAATAAGAATCAAAGCTTATAACTTGATTCTTCCACCACGAAATCTATTTAATTATGTGATTGCAGCATAACGCCAAATTAAGGGGTGAGCAACGCTACCACCCAACCCAAAGCATTACACCGTAACTACTAAAAGTGAAGTAGAAGAAAAAATGCCAAGCGTTGGGAATCCCTCTTAAATTGTTTGTTATGCAAATTCAATAAGATAAGCTGACTTTACTCGATCAAAAACCACAATTGCAATAGTTGAGTGATTCAAGAATCAACCCAAACAAAAGCCGTGATAAATAAGCCGCAAAAATGAAGTCTGCCTTTCAGCGACAAACTAGGCTTTTGAACCAAACTAACTCAACGAGCGAAGCCTTCAACAAATACAAAATGATCAATTAACTTGCTCTTTCCACACTTTGCGCTCACTAAATTGACAACACGCCAACGCTAAAACCGATTGAGGCAAATAAAGAATCTTGCCTGTTTTACGGTTTGAGTTAACCATGAATTTGAGGGTAAAAATGCTCATTTGCCGACAGCTCAAAACGAATGGCCGGAGAAATCCCAAAAGATTGAACCCCTAAATTTACCTGAGTTGCATAACGCCCAATTAAGGTGCGACAACGCTATAACACCCAAACTAAACCATTGCACCGTAAACACTAAATTCAAACCGGAGTGAAATCGCCAAGCGTTAGGAGTCACTCTTAAATTGTTTGTTAGGTTTTGGGCTTATTCTCCCAATGAACCCCAATCTGTTAGATTTAATTGCTTACGTCTAATGTAGTAGAAGGTTGCCATAACCAAGCCAAACAAAGTGCCAGCAAGTAACGAGATGAAAACCGCTTCTAAAACTGGTTTACCTAGCTCGTTCCACACGAAAAACCATTGAAAGATCCCCCATACAGGAGCGAAGAAAGTCACACAAAGCATAACGTTTGCAAAATAACTTTGGTAATAAGGTGGCGGAAAACACATTCCAAGTTTACGTAGCCACTTTGCAATTGGTGGATTGTAGTTCGACTTCCAAACGCCTTTGTCATTTAATTCTTTGTGAGCAAGTTGTAGCTTCGCTTCATAATCCATGATCTAAAATCCTCGAATTCGATGTTTCCCACGGAGAAACCTAACGCCCAATTAAGGGGTGAGCAACGCTACCACCCAACTTAACGCATTGTGCCATAAACACTAAATTTGAAGTAGAACCCAAAATGCCAAGCGTTGGGAATCCCTCTTAAATTGTTTGTTATGGCACAACTATCCCACGATTCAACAGAAACAGTAGTGCGACTGAAGACAAGATAATTGGACCGAAAAAATCTATAACAAACCATCGAATATTTTGACTTTTAAGAAAGTATTTATATCGACGATCAAATGTTTTCATGGAGATCAATAACTGATTTCCGACTAGAACTTTCTCCATGCGATTGATAGAGCTTACTGCCCCATCAATATCGATTTTTAACGGTTGCACTTGAGAACTAATAATTGCATCTGAACGATTTAAGTTGACGCCTTTCTCCCGCATATCGGCAATCGAATTCTCCATGCTCTCTATTCGTTGGTTTATATGAGTTAAGTGTTTATTGAGACTTCCAATCCTTTTAGCTTGAGTTGACCACCAAAAGTAAAATGTAGAGTTTCTTGGGTCAGACGGATATGGTGGTTTTATGGTTTCATCTATGTCCATATCCACGGCACGTATAAATGCCTCTTTAGCACCAGTAACCCTGACTTCCCACTCTTGAAGCGATTCATATGCACACCAAATAAAGTGAATAAGAAAATATACAACGAGAATCGATAGTCCTTTGTATAACAACGCATCAGTCAGTCCATTGAACTTTAACCCGAATATAGCTGAACTCGGGTCAATACTGACTCCACCTAACGTAATAAATAACGCAATAAAGCTTGTAATCATTAAGTTCTGACGTATTTTCTTTACGTTATCAGTAAACTCAATCTGAATCGGTGCTAATAGTATTTTCTCTACTGGTTCACTCATGAACTCTCCATTTGTGCCATAACGCCCAATTAAGTGGTGAACAACGCACTGGCCAAGCCGCTGCACTGCACCGTAAAGCACTTTACCTGACGCATAGTAAAACTGCCACGCGTTGAGAATCCACTTGAATTGCTTGTTATGTGAATTTTACCGTGAATTCAAAGTAAACCACCGTAGAAATAAAGAGATTTAAATAAGTTACGTACAAAAACGATGCTTACTAAAACCTAAATTTCACAGCGTTCTTAGCCAAAGAGAACCACTTGCAGGATCAACAACAAAGAAAGCGCCCTTTCAGCCACAACAAAATCTTTTGCTTCACCAGACTTTCAGAGCTGAACTTCAGCAAGAGAGTCAGTCAAAAAGACATTTCAATTGAAGCGATTTGAAACTGACTAAACTCAACAAAAACCAGATCCAAAACTTAATTGAGGCAACCCAAGAACCTTAAAAACGATCAATCTCAGGTTGTTCAAGAATCCATTTTGACCAAGCCAACTTGCCGAAAATACAGAACGAATTCTCAATGAAATCGTAGCTTTGACCTTAAAAACTCATCAAACACATAACGCCCTGTTAAGGTGTGAGCAACGCAATACCGATGCTGCCGCATACCACCTTAAACACTAAACGCAACGCATAGTGAAAATGCCACGCGTTGCGAATCACTCTTAAACAGATTGTTATGTTTTAAAGCTTATGCAGACTCTTTTATTTTAACCAAATCGAACAACACTCCATCTTTTTGCTCTTTAAAAACGCCTGTTGCGATTAGTTTGTCTATCGCTTTCTGCACAGCAGTATTTGTAACATCAAGCTTTCGAGCGACCGTTTTGTGTATATGCTTTTCCCACGGTTGCTGCGGAAGTTCTTTTCTAACCAACTCAATAAACTCGTCGTTGATTTCTTGTGTCGGCAAAGTCCTATGACCATTAATATTTAATTGACCACTACCTTTTCGAACCACTACAAGTTTTGTATTGCAACCACTGCAATCCAAAGTCGCTCGTTTATTCAGTCGAGTATCTACTTGACATGAAGTGCTTGCTTCACATGTTGGGCAATTAAAAGTTTCATTTTTCAATTCAGCCACTACCAGTCTAAACTTACTATGCTCATCATCGTAGTTTGAAACTAATTTAGTGCGACAGTGTTTACATGAGATAGGTTTGGCACTTCCTTTTTTACCACGCTGGCTATACTCGATATCTCCATTACAGGCAGGACATTGAGTTTTAATTCTTTCCCTTTCAGCGCTTTTAGGGTTTCTAGTAACATTGATGTGCGAACCAGTTATGTTTGCTGCTAGATTACTAACTTCTCTTTTAAGTTGATTTACACGCTTGTCAACCGCATCAACTGACAAACTATCATCATCGTAGGATTCCCATAGATGATCGACTTTCTCAATAAGGCTTAGTAGCTGTTTTTTCTGCTCTTCATTTTCCTTGCGATGCTCTTCAATTTCTTCACCGATAACGCCCTGCCAGTCACTCAGTGAAGTATCATTTACAGATTTTAACATTGCGATCATATGTATAGCACTCACGACTCTAACTGCGCGTTCGCAAGGTATACTGTCATCTGATAGCTCATCTTCCAGATAAAGACTTAGTCTATTCAACTGCTCTGATAGGTTATTAACTTTCTCCGCCGCCTTTAATGCATATGTCCTTAAGTTATCGTTATGCATTTCTTTTACTTCATTAATGGCTTCGGCGTGCTGTGAGGAACTATGAATTGAAGAAAAAAGCCACGAAGCCAAAACCGACAACACAGTTAATAGAAGGCTTAACAAAGCACTTTCTTTTGCTGACAGTGTACTAAAAGTAATTATCGCTACACATATTGCAACCCCTAGAGATAACACAATCGCAGCGTTCTTTTCTAACTTGAGTTTATTTTCACTCATAATCTATTAATAGCTCAAATGGAATGTCATACTAAAAGACTCAATTCTATATGCAACATCAAGCAATGTCATCTGTTTAGGTCGAAGTAAAAAACATAACGCTGCATTAAGGTGTGAACAACGCGACCACGAAACCAAACTTTACCACCGTAAACACTGAACTCAACGATGGAATGAAAAATGCCAAGCGTTGAGAATCACTCTTAAATGCTTTGTTAGCTTCACACCCTTCGTGAATGGTACTAAACCGCTTGATACCATTCATTGTAGTGTATATGTTAATAGCATGATTTAAAGGAGTATTATCATGAAAAAGACAAATGTTATTGCATTAGCAAGCCTTCTTACGTTTATGGCACCAGCAGCTTTAGCGGAAAAACCTGAATGGGCTGGGAAAGGAAAACCAAACCTAGAGGATGTAAAATCGATTTCCGATTTGAAAAAAGCTGAAACTCAAATTGAAGAGCGTGAAGATGAACTTGAAAAGCTAATCGAAGAAAAAAAGGAAAAGGCTAAGAAAGCTAAAAATAAGAAAGACAAAAAAGCTCTCGAGCGCGAGTTAGAAGAGCTTGAAGATGAACAGGAAGAAGTCGAAGAGCTAAAAGAAAAAGTTAAAGACAAGAAATCTGGATTCGAAAAGCAGAAAGATAAGAAAGCAGACCAAACTCGAAATGAACTGGACAAGGGCTCTGAAAAGGGTCAAGAAAAGCGCGAAGAGAATAGTAAGAAATGGTGGAAGTTCTGGGAATAGAACTTAGCCAATAAATGCCAAATACGACTTCAGGGTAATCACCTAGTTACCCTGAAACCTTCCCTTCTCAAACTCACGTTTTTCGAGTGACAGCTAACGCTGCGTTAAGTGGTGAGCAACGCGACCACAATCCTAAACCATTGCGCCTTAAACACAAAACTCAACCTAGAGCCGAAACTCCCAAGCGTTGGGAATCCGTCTTAAACGCCTAGTTAGCTGCTGCACTTAGCTAGCAAATTACGCCAAACTGCCTAATTTGAAACACATTATTGCTTTCAAACGGCAAAGTAAAACGGACAGCTGTGAAATTAAAACCTAATCCACGAAATGCGCTTGGCAAAGAAGAAATGACCGAGGAAATCACCATTACTAATCATGGTAATTTGCAAAGAATTCTATCGAAAAAGCCAGCGACAGAGCACACGAAATGAATTTAAGCATTCATGAATTTCAACAACAAAGAAGCTGCGCCAATGAACTTAACAAACACAACATTTCCCGTAAGCAGACTTCGTTAAGTTCAACCACTTCCCGAAAAGTGCCACTGGCGAGATAGTTGAGAAACTGAGATTTGTCCGGTGTGTAGCTAGAAAACCGAAAGCCTTTCCACCCTAAATTCACCGTTTTTCTTAACCCCAGCTAACGCCCAATTAAGGTGTGAAGCACGCTACCACATAACTTAACTGGAACAACGTAATCACTAAACTAAACCCAAACCAAAAATGCCAAGCGTGCTGAATCACTCTTAAATTGTTTGTTATGTATCTGCAACGCACTCGTCTATTAACAGTACACGCCACAGTTCGACACACTCTTTAGCCAGCACTAAAGCATCTATAACCTCGGACTTACAAACGATCCTGTAGCTGCATTGCATGATTGGAATTTCATCACCAAGCCTTGAAGTAAACCTTTCACACCCACCAACATATGGTTGCTCACCAGTTCTTACGTTTTTAGTTATCTTGCAATGTTTTGAACCATTGGCGAAGTCTGCACAAATCATTAACGCTTGGTGAGAGTTTATATATTTTTCAACTTTGTTTTTGTTGATACCTGCATTAATAGCCCAATCTTTAACATGAAAACAGTGAATAAAGAATGATATGACATCGTCATCATAGAATTTTTTCTCCAAATGGGGTAGCAAAGGAACTCCATGATAAATACTTTCGAGTCGTATTAGGTATCGTTTCACTAGCTCAAATTGTTCCAAAATGCCTCCTGATACATAACGCTGCGTTAAGTGGTGAGCAACGCGACCACAATCCTAAACCATTGCGCCTTAAACACAAAACTCAACCTAGAGCCGAAACTCCCAAGCGTTGGGAATCCGTCTTAAACGCCTAGTTAGCTGCTGCACTTTCGCTAGCAAATTACGCCAAAATGCCTAATTTGAAACACATTATTGCTTTCAAACGGCAAAGTAAAACGGGCAGCTGTGAAAGTAAAACCTAATCCACGAAATGCGCTTGGCAAGGAAGAAATGACCGAGAAAATCACAACACCTGAGCACTGTAATTTGCAAAGAATTCTATCGAAAAAGCCAACGACAGAGCACACGAAACGCATTTAGGCATTCATAAATTTCGACAACAAAGAAACCACGCCAACGAACTTAACAAACACAACACTTCCCGTAAGCAGACTTAGTTAAGTTCAAACGCTTCCCGAAAAGTGCCACTGGCGAGATAGTTAAGAAACTGAGAATTATCCGGTGTGTAGCTAGAAAACCCAAAGCCTTTCCACCCCAAATTCACCGTTTTTCTTAACCCCAGCTAACGCCCAATTAAGGGGTGAACAACGCCTCCACCCAAACCTAACGCATTGTGCCATAAACACTAAATTTGAAGTAGAAGCAAAAGTGCCAAGCGTTGTGAATCCCTCTTAAATTGCTTGTTATGTGTTTACTCAAAGTAACCCTCGGAAGCAATTGCAACCGATTGAAAGTACAACCCTTCACCTTCTTCTAAGTCAGGAAGAGTT
>NZ_CAWPQZ010000076.1:0-6757 GCF_963889785.1 Vibrio sp. S12_S33
CAATGAGTGGGAGCTTAATACTTGAACCTAGGCGAGAAAGCTCCTTCCCTAGAGTCGTGAAGAAAAAGCCAAGCCGATACCCTAGAAAATACAATGCCGCTCACCTTAAGTGAACGGCATTAGAGCAATAAACTGCTCCCTTTTTAATATGGTTATGCTTTACAACGACTTTACGTGTTAATTACCTTGATGAAAATGCTTTGTCGTGATGTCTTCATATTCACCGTCTATGACGTTACTGCGTCTTTGATAGAGCGAGTGACCTTTCAATTGTTTCTCTAAACGTTTACCCGTGATGATGGCTGCAATAGTCAGAGGGATCGCCAATATTAGGCTGAAAATCAAAGCAAAAAAGCCAGTAATTAGCGTCAATGCTGTGATGAGAAATCTGTTCATAATGTATACCTCTTTCTTAGTTGTGATCAGGTTAACTTAGTCAAGATGAATCAAACATGAACAAAAAAACCACCCTGTTGCGGGTGGTAATTAGAGATCTTATCCAGTGCTTATTATGCTGTGGAGTTGTTATGACGTTAAAGTGTTTGAGCTGATCTTAAGCAAAAGTGGCGGGATAAGTGTTATAACGCACGCCCATCATTTGTTCCATGCAATGGACAACTTGGCCGCTATAGCCGAATTCATTGTCGTACCAAATGTAGAGTACACAGCGATTATCTTGTGCGATGGTTGCCGCACCATCAACCACTCCTGCATGACGAGAACCCACCAAATCACTTGAAACAATTTCGGTGGAATCTGTGTAATCGATTTGCGCGGAAAGTGGAGAATTAAGGGCCATTTCTCTGAGATAAGTATTGAGTTCTTCTTTATCAGTACTTTTCTCTAAGTTTAGGTTCGCAACTGCCATTGAAACATTCGGGGTAGGGACACGAATCGCGTTCCCTGTCAGTTTTCCTGCTAATTCTGGTAAGGCTTTTGCTACCGCTTTAGCCGCACCTGTTGATGTTAATACCATATTCAGTGACGCGCTGCGTCCACGGCGTTCACCAGAATGGAAATTATCAATCAAGTTTTGATCATTGGTAAATGAGTGAACGGTTTCAATGTGTCCGGAAATAACTCCAAATTTATCATTAATAGCTTTGAGCACCGGTGTAATGGCATTCGTGGTACAGCTTGCAGCCGAGATAATGGTATCTTCTGGCTGAATAATCGCCTGATTAACGCCAAACACGATATTTTTAATGTCCCCTTTGCCGGGTGCTGTGAGTAGTACCTTACTTGTGCCATTGCACGCGACATGCTGACTAAGTCCTTCGCTGTCGCGCCAGACTCCCGTATTATCGACGATCAACGCTTCATGAATGCCATAATCGGTGTAGTCTATTTCTTCTGGTTTGTTGGCGTAGATAATTTGAATATAGTTCCCATTAGCAATAATGGCTTTACGCTCTTCATCAACCACAATACTGCCATTGAATTGTCCATGAACGGAGTCACGTCGTAACAAGCTTGCTCGCTTCTCTAAGTCCCCTTTTTTACCACCGCGAACCACAATAGCTCTAAGTCGTAATGGGTAACCTGGGCCACTTTTTTCGATCAGTAAACGTGTCAATAAGCGCCCAATGCGACCAAAACCATACAGTACAACGTCTTTAGGTGCTGCCAACTTCTCACCCGTTAACGCACTATGAAGTGCCGTGAGTAGGTAATCATTCAGTCCATGCTCATCGTCATGGTGTTGCCAAAATTGATGAGCTAGTTGGCCAATATCAATACGACATGGTGATAAAGTCATTTGCATTAATTGCTGTAGAATCGGCATGGTTTGAACTGGAGATAGGGATTCACCAGTGTAGCGACGCGCGATTCGATGAGCCTTAATGATATCGATGGTGGTGGCGTTGATGAGCGTTTTACCAAACAGGATAATTTCAACTCCCTGTTGGCGGTAGAGTTGACCGATAAGAGGTGACATTGATTCTGCAATGGTTTGACTTACTTGCCAGTCGAGGAGGTGTTTCTCTGGACTCATGTTTGTTGGGACCTTTCACGTTATATTGAGCTTGAATGTTCACGGTGTAGGGCCATGAACGTGTATCACACACCATTTAAACGGAGTTTGGATACGAGGAAAACTATTGTTGTTTTTATGTGGTGGAATTGTAAATGCACATTGGTTATTCTGCTAGGAAAAATAATGCGACATTTACTACTAAAAAACATCAAGATAGCGGGGTATCTAACCCTATTGGGGCCGTTTTTATGCCTCTTGACAATTTTCAAGTTGCCTCCTTATTTTGTGACGATAACGTATTAAGTCGCATATTTTTGCCTGCCCGATTTAATCTCTTTCAATAAAATGAGTTCAAGGTCAATTTATCACCGAAAAAAGTAAACGTTATTTTCAAATAACGTTTACTTTTTCCTTATCAGATACATGCCTTGGAAATTAAAAATTCTGAATTAAAGAATAATGTCGCTATCAAAGACATTTTACTTCTTAGGGATAAATAAGCAGGAAATCGCATAGAATGGCGTCTATCATTTAATCATCCATCAAGCCATCACTTTCAAGGATGATAATAATGGCATTGTTATCTCAACTTTCGATTAAGGCACGACTAATGATGCTGTGCTTGATTCCGGCACTGGTCATTGCGGTCATTGCTTTAGGCCTCTTCATTCAGTTTGATGCACGTCTGCATACGTATGAGATACTTAATCAAAAAGTTGAGTCATTAAATCAAACGACTAAAAGTGCTAACTTACTTTACCAGGCGTTGAGCGCAGAACTGCGCTCGGAAAGCAATGAGCAAGACTTAGATGAGTTCAAGCGAGCCTTAGCGGAGGTGCGTAAAAATATTAGTGTTGATCAGCATTTGACTCATGGTACAAGTGATCGCGTCAAGATAGAAAATATCATCAATCAGTTGAGTCAAGCTGTAGACACCATTCCGAATGCCACAAAAAATGAAGTGTTCGAGATAGGCAATAGTGGGTTTGCTTTGATAGGACAATTGATGGCTGAATTACAAAAAACCAACAGTTTGACGGCGCCTTTTGATATTCACTCGTTAGACCTAATTTATAGTGATTTACATTGGTTTTCGTTTTGGATGCAAAAGGAAGCTTGGCTAATTCAGCAATCTGCTGTGGTTGGTTCCCTTGCTAGAAATTTACAAATTGAATATTTGCAAGTTGCTGAGCGTCAGCAGCAATATTTAGAGAATCTGTTGGATTCAGGTGAAAGTAGTTATCAACTTGAACCATTCGCGATTCTGTTTACTCAAGCGAAATTTCGGCAAGGCGCTTTAATTCGAGACAACATTATTCGTAATGAAATTAACCCACAGCAATGGCCGTTGTATTTGGCAAATGCTGAAGGTCGGTATATTGCTGTAAGGACACATCTGCAAGGGGTTACTGTGAATTTCTCCATGCTACTTGCGCAACAAGTTAAGCAAGAAAAAATTCGAATGCTTGTGATGTATGCTGTGGCTATTCTGGTGCTGATTTTTCTCTATATTTTAGGTGCTAGCACTTATTATCGCGTGACATCGAAGTTAAGCCTCATTCTGAATGCGATGAGACGATTGTCTCAGCAGCAAGATGAAATAGAGCAAATCCCCGTTGAAGGTAATGATGAGTTCGCTCACTTTACAAGAAATTTCAACCAGATTATCCAACAACAACAACAGTATGAAATTGCGTTAGTTGAAACCAAAGAAACGGCAATTGCGGCTAACCGTGCAAAAAGTGCATTTCTTGCCAATATGTCTCACGAGATACGAACGCCACTCAATGGCATTATCGGTATGACTGAGATGCTTTCACGTAGTGACCTCAAAGTGAAAGAGCGTGAAATTTTGTCGGATATAGACACTTCTTCACAAATTTTGCTGATTCTGATCAATGATATTTTAGACTTATCGAAAATTGAGTCAGGCAATTTGGAACTCGCTCCACACCGTTTTGAGCTGGCTGAGATGGTTTATGACACCGTTCATTTAGTCAACGCGAAAGCGCTCAGCCAGCATGTTGAATTGAACATAAATTTAGATCCAGCATTGCCTCGTATTGTCGTTGCAGATGAATATCGTCTAAAGCAGATATTGATGAATTTACTATCTAATGCGGTTAAATTTACCAACGATGGTTATGTGAATACCGAGCTGACTTTCCAAGCAGGAGAACAGCCATCAATACGTTTTGTTGTATCGGATACTGGTAAAGGCATTGATAAAGAGATGCTAGAAACCATTTTTGAACCATTTACTCAAGAAGACCATACAATTACGCGCCGTTTTGGCGGGACAGGTCTTGGTCTGGCTATTTGTCGTCAATTACTCGATTTAATGAATGGCCGTATTAGTGTTCAGTCAACCAAAAGTCTAGGGAGCAGTTTTGAGTTTGTCGTGCCAGTCGAAGTGCCGTTAGAGCAACCACAGACTGAATTGTTGGCAACACATGTTTTACTTGTAACCAATGCATCCAACTATTCGGCGGCAATAAAACGTGATTGTGTGCGAATCGGTGTCGAATTCAGTGAGGTCAAAAATACAGAAGAAGCGTTGCACGTTAAGTTACCTGTTTCATGTATTTTATACTGTCAAACGCTTACCGCTAGTCTCCAGTCAGATCTTATTGAGCTGCATGATCAATTTCCTAGAGTCAAAGTTCTTGTGCTACAGCATCATCTATTCATCAATCAAGATTTTGTAAGATTCACACAGCCGATGCTGACTTTACCATTTTTAGGCTCGCGGTTTGAAAGGGCAATACGTGAGCTATTAGTGGCTTCGGTATGGGAGAGTGAGAAAGATTTGTTATCGGCAAGGGCTGATTCAATCATTGAAAACGGGAAGCGAATCTTGATCGTGGAAGATAATTTAATGAATCAAAAAATAGCCAGTTTCTTTCTTGAAAAAGCCGGACTGGATTATATGGTGGCGAATAATGGACAAGAAGCACTGGATGCGATCACGCAAGGCGGTCAATTCTGTGCCGTGCTTATGGACTGCATGATGCCAGTGATGGATGGCCTAACAGCGACCAAAAAAATTCGCCAATGGGAACAAGAACAAGGTAAGAATAAGCTGCCTATCATTGCTTTAACCGCCAGTGTACTTGAAGAAGATATTAAGAATTGTTTTGACGCAGGGATGGATGGTTATCTACCTAAACCTTATAAATCTAAGCAACTATTTGATATCTTTAGTGAGTTGAATGTTGCTGAATACTGAATTAGTAGCTCAGTAAATTGTTTCGCAGGAATCGGTTTGGAAAACAAATAACCTTGGTAGTTGTCACAACCTTCAGTATTTGGTAGCCGTAACACGGATGCTCTGTGCTCTGTGCTCTGTGCTCGCTTTGCTCAAGCCGTTTGATATCAGCTTCTTTTTTACCGATGATTTCAGCGTTTACACAAAAGAATTACCAAGGGAAAAGCATGTTGTGGGCAAAAGGTTCACTCAACGGATTGAGCGAACCAATCTAACCTAGCGTTCCAGATTAAAACGTTTAGTACGTAGAACAATCGGTTTTTCCAAATCGGAGAAGATGCACGATAAGGTGATAGGAACATTCATTGAACGAGAATTCTATCTTTGAATCAACCGTTTGGAGTCACGACCAAATTTCTTATATATCAATTAGTTATTAAGGTATGTTGATGGGATGTCGTATAGCGTTTAAACCCAAGAGACCTAAACCGCCAATCGGTATTGCTCGATTAGAAATTCTAATCACCGTTGCTATTTTAGTCGTACTTTTTTCTGGATCTGCCATGTTAGTTTGCAATAAATTGATATTTCTCTGGAAAGTGTATGTGGTAGAGTGTCGGCCTATTTTGGGCAATAGGTAAGCTTAGGTATTGCCCAACGTTATTAAACAAAGATTACTGATCGAGAGTTGAGTTGTAAAAATGAGAGCTTTTGTAGTTAGAGCACGCGCAGCATCCACAGATAAAAATACATTTCTAGCATCAGTTGGGCAGGAGGCACATACTGAAATTCTAGCCCACGTCCTTATGAATGCGATTTTTACCGCGCAGTCACATCGTGATGATGTAGTGGTTTATCTTGTATTAGAAAGCACTCAGGATTTCTCACGCACGTTGCGTTTTGAATCTCATCTTTTACAAAATATAGGTGGTTTTCATGAACAGGCTTTGCTTGCGAAGATTGCGCATGCTTTAGATGTGTCTGTTGGAATGAACAAGGAGCAAGAGCGTTCGGTCGAGCAAGGGCTGAGCGTTGAAACCATCAGCTTTGAAAAATTAGTACAGCGCCTTTCTGGATATTACTCATTGTATCTATTAGATAAAAAAGGAGAGAGTATCCGTGAACATCAATTTTCAGGTGATAGCTGTTTTCTACTCACGGATCACATTCCAATGCCGAAGAAAAGTTGGAACAGCCTCAAACGGCTCAATACTCAGAAAATAAGTCTTGGGCCAAGAATGTTGTTTGCTTCACAATGTATAGTCCTCATTCAGAATGAGCTTGATATCCGCGATCTTTAAAATGATGTATCCAAACTCATTTTAACGCACCTAATCTATTTTTAGTAAGCGTTCACCAGCAGACCATTGATAATAAAGTGTGAGTTAACGCAATTGATCCAACATTCCTAATTGAGTGATCATTTCTAGCCGTCATGATTAACGCATGAAAAAGAAAAAATCTAAATTCTCATCTTCGCCGCCCGTGGCCTCAGATATCAACGAAGCGAATGCGCTGATTGTTGAGCTCTGGGAGCAGTTGCGCCACTATGAGGACAAGCTCAAAACTAG
>NZ_CAWPQZ010000077.1:0-6428 GCF_963889785.1 Vibrio sp. S12_S33
ATTGGGCGCAGAGCCAAGAATGACCGTTTAGACGCAGAGTTGATTGCTCATTATGGCGAAGCCATCAAGCCAACCCTGACTGTCATCAAGGCAAAAAACATACGCTTAATGAGTGACTTAGTAATCCAACGCAATCAGTTATTATCTATGCAGACGATGGAAAAAAACCGAATTCAGATACTCACAAAATCTCTTCACTCGACCATCAAGCCGATACTAGCGGCAATGAAAAATCAAATCACCAAGCTAGAAGAAAAACTCGTTAAACTAATTGAAAATAGCCCTGAATACCAAGCCAAAAACACTATACCCGTTCAACTTGAAGATGCAGGTTTCAAAATCTGAAAGTTATCCGTAATTCTGGACACGAGTGACAGGGTGAGATCGTGCTTTGTACGGAATAGACAATAATAGCGGCGCGCTCTATCGATTTGACACGGATACTGGAGCTGAAACTTATGTTGGTGATACTGGCGAAACAGGGATATTTTGATGTTGATGGCTATTACTATGTTTCTCGAAATCAGGATGGCCAAATTTAACCAACAAACCGGACTCAATTACTTTGGGGGGGCGACTACCGGTGAAGTTGAAGATCACCCTTTGACGGTGATATTGGAAGGCGTCACTATTCGCCATTTCCCCAATGAAACGGGTTATGCCACTGTTGCTTATGGAGATAACTGGCCACACAATGCCGATTACGACATGAATGATGTTGTAATGCGTTACCGTGTTACAGAATCAATTAAAGATGGAGATGTGACTCAGATAAAAATAGAAGGTTATCTTGCCGCTAATGGGGCCAGCTATCACAATGGCTTCGCTATACACTTAGGGGGAATACAACGCTCTGATATTGATCAAAGCTTAACAAAGCAACTGCACAATGGTCAGTTTTTAACTAAAAGCGGTTTAGAAATCGATTCAACAGAAGCCATCTTTATCACCTCTGATGATTTACTCAATCACTGGCAATCTGATTGTCTCTATTATCGCACTCAAGCTGGTTGCAACGACCCTATCCTTCACTTTCACTCTCCATATTGCATTTCATCCAGAAACTGATACCTCTAACCTTTTAGCAATGCCTTATGATCCATTTATCTTTGCAACTCCAAGTCATTATCATGGCGAAGGTGTGACCTTTCAGCCTAGAAGAAAATGGGAAGTCCACCTACCAGATCACTTATTAACAGAAAAATTTGATGGCCCAAATCTCTTTAATGCCGGTGACCCAGCTCAAGGTATATATTTTAAGAATACGAGTAACCTTCCTTGAGCGTTATTAGTCACCGGTGAGTGGAAATGGCCATTAGAACGAGTCGATTTAGTGAATGCCTTCCCCCGACTTTGCGGATTATGCTGAATCGGCAGTCCAACAAAACCTTGACTGGTTTGCAGTCCAAAATGCAAACCGTGCATTATGTTATCAACCTTAAGGAGAGTGAATCATGAATAATCCATTTCTATCCCTATGTTTGGTCACGCTACTTACGGCATCTGGAGGAGGAGACGCTGGTGATGAAGCATCAAATACTAGCAAACCGACCTCCCCAGTTTTAGTACCCCCCGCTTCACCAATCATACAAGACAGTGCAGGTAACACTCCTGACGATACCGCAACAGCTAATATCGCAGCCGAAACAGTACGTTTTATGGACGAACTCAATGTGCCGACTGGTTTTATGATGGCTCAGCCCCATTACAAAAGGTCTTTAACATCAATCAAACTCAGTGGGTTTGGTGACAATGATTCGCAAACAACTCCAACGTCTGTTGTCATATGTGTTGTTTGCCTCTTTTTCAGAAAATAGCCATTTACGACCCATTTTCTTTGCTATAAATATTTCTTTTCTGCAAATTAATGAGTAAGTTAAAGCTTCTTCAAACAACAGGTCAGGATTAGCGCAATATGTCTCCATTGGTTTCCCCAAGCTGGTTAAATCAACGTTTAGCCGATGAACGCATCGTAATTCTAGATGCAAGTATTGATTTTCAAATTCCAAGTGAAACTGAAAAAGACACCGTACACACGATTCCCAATGCGCGACGTTTTGACTATGACAAAGTATTTTGTGACCTCAGCGCAACACTGCCACACATGATGCCTAACGAAGAGCATTTCAATTCACAAGCGCAAGCATTAGGGATCAATAACGATTCGATCATTGTTGTTTATGATAATAGCGGGACATTTGCCTCTCCACGAGCGTGGTGGATGCTAAAAGCGATGGGCCATCAAGAAGTTTATGTACTCGATGGCGGGCTTACGGAATGGAAAATGTGTGGTCTTCCGCTGGCAATGGAATACTCACAACCTAAAATTACCGGTAACTTTTCGGGGAAACTGAATCAACACTATTTTGTCGACGCCGGTTATGTGTTGCAACAGATAGATAATGAAACCAGTCAAACAATTGATGCACGCTCTAAAGCCCGTTTTAATGCCCAAGTGGCTGAGCCTCGCGCTGGCATTCGAAGTGGGCACATCCCAAATTCAGCCTGCCTACCTTTTGCTGAGTTGATGATTGAACACAAAATGAAATGCATCAATGAACTGGAACCCATTTTAAAACAGGTGCTGAAAAGTGAACGTTCTGAATATCTTTTCAGCTGCGGCTCTGGTGTCACTGCTTGCATTGTGTTGCTTGCTGCGCATATGTGTGGTTATGAGCATTTAGCTGTTTATGATGGTTCTTGGACTGAATGGGGACAAAACGAAGCACTACCCATTAGCCAATAACCAATAGCCAATAAAGAAGTCGTGTCCCCCGGAAAAATTCGGGGGGAATATGACTTTTTATAAACCAAGCGTGTCACTTCCAGAAAAACTAACTTTTCCCTACACCAAGTTGCATTTGTTCATCTAGGTTTAAAACGGTGAGCGCATTGCTAACACTGGTGGCAATCACATCAATGGCACCAGTACGTAGTGCGCCAAGTAACGCCAGCGGTTTACTGTTTTCAGCGGCAATAGCGATCACTTCTGCAATAGGACGAAACTCGTCAATGCCCAAACCAATCACGCGGTCGCTCATTACGGTATTAGCGGCCTTACCATGAATATCAAAGAAATCGTATCCTGCAAAATCTCCAACGACTCCTTGCTGTAGGCGCGATTGAACGACTTCATCTGCCGTAAACCAACCTAAATCAACCATGTAGCTGTTTTCACTCATGTCACCAATTCCGACCAACGCAATATCCGCTTTACGTGCTAAATCAAGCGTTTGCTTAACGGTTGCATTTTGCATAAAGGCTAATTTTTGTTCTCGGTTTTCAGCATAAGCTGGCGCATACAATGTTTCAGAACTACCGCCATATTTTTTCGCCAATTGACGACAAATATGGTCCGCGTTGAACATACCGCCTCGCGGGTGGATACCGCCAATACTGCAAACAAATTTGCAGTCTCTAGGTGTGATAACACCAATATGATGCGCGACAGCGGAAACATTTCGTCCTTGGCCAACGGTAACTACCATGCCATTTTTTAATGTGTTAGTGAGATAATTCGATACTAACCCCGATACTTGCTGACGTTGCTGCTCTTCACTAGGTTGATCTAATGCAACCAAGGCGCGTTTAACGCCGAATCGTTCAATCAAACGCTGCTCTATCTTTGCGCTAAACACTGGGTGGTATTTTACGGTAATTTCAACAATGCCTTCATCTCGGGCTTGTTTCAGCATCCGCCCTACTTTGGCACGTGAAATCGCAAATTTTTTCGAGATCTCTTCTTGAGTCGCGCCATCTTGGTAATAAGCAACGGATATTTCAGTGAGTAGATCGGTGTTTTCTATCGAAATATCTTGGTTTGAAGTTGTCATAATCGTTCTCGTGATCAACATTGCCAGCAGAATACAAAAATTTGAGCATCCGCTCATTGACCTAGCATATGTTACAGCACACCCACATTGCAACTTTTGCTCATCACCATTACATTTTCTCACCCCCAAATAAATGTTATTTCTGACTAAGCAAAGCTTGCTCTAACCTAAGCAAACGTTTATTTCACTACACCTCACTTCAGCCGCAAAAAAATAGTTGATTGACATCACCATAACCCTAGAAGATCGATTGACTTTCCTCGTAGAACAGATAAATATGAGCACATCATTTACTCAACGAACGATCAAATGTTCAAAGCAAATGTTCGGTCGCTGAAATTAATTGAGTTTGTGGAAAGGTTTTACGTAAAAGCGTGACTAAACTATCCACCGACCCGCTTGCAAATGCCCAGCTAATCAAAATGCTGGCGAAGCCCAAAGACATAGGATGATCGATATGAGCAATAAATTAGAGCAACTTCGTAAACTGACTACTGTTGTCGCTGACACTGGCGAAATTGACGCAATAAAAAAATACCAACCAGAAGACGCAACAACGAACCCATCTCTAATTCTTAAAGCCGCTCAAATTGCCGAGTATGCACCATTAATCGATGCCTCTATCGAATACGCAAAAAGCCAAAGTTCAGACAAAGCACAACAAGTTCAAGACACCTGTGACATGCTTGCCGTTAACATCGGTAAAGAAATCCTAAAAACCATCCCTGGCCGTATTTCTACTGAGGTAGATGCTCGCCTATCTTATGATATGGAAGGCAGTGTTGCTAAAGCACGTCAATTGATCAAAATGTACAATGATGCAGGTATCACCAACGACCGTATCTTGATCAAACTGGCTTCTACTTGGGAAGGCATCCGCGCAGCAGAAATTCTTGAGAAAGAAGGCATCAACTGTAACTTAACGCTTCTTTTCTCTTTCGCTCAAGCGCGTGCATGTGCTGAAGCTGGCGTGTTCCTTATTTCTCCATTTGTTGGTCGCATCATGGACTGGTACAAAGCAAAAGAAGGCCGTGATTTTGAAGCTCAAGAAGATCCAGGCGTAATCTCTGTAACGGATATCTACAACTACTACAAAGAGCACGGCTACAACACAGTGGTAATGGGTGCTAGTTTCCGTAACATTGGCGAAATCCTAGAGCTTGCTGGCTGTGACCGTCTAACTATCGCTCCTGCTCTACTTGCAGAGCTTGAAGCGGCCGAAGGCGAAGTGGTTGAGAAACTAGTTGACTCTAAAGGTTCTAAAGAGCGCCCAGCAGCAATGACTCACGCTGAGTTCCTATGGGAACACAACCAAGATGCAATGGCCGTAGAAAAACTAGCGGAAGGTATTCGCAACTTCGCCATTGACCAAGGCAAGCTTGAAACGATGATTGCGGCTAAACTGTAATCAGTTATAAGAATTAAAATTAGGGGAACGATTAACGTTCCCCTCTCACTTTCTAAATCGACTATTTTGGTAAATATTATGGATCGTAAACAACTGGCAAATGCAATTCGTGCCCTTAGCATGGATGGTGTACAACAAGCTAATTCTGGCCACCCTGGTGCACCGATGGGGATGGCGGACATTGCTGAAGTGCTTTGGCGCTCTCACCTAAACCACAATCCACAAAACCCACAATGGGCAGACCGTGACCGTTTCGTTCTTTCTAACGGCCATGGCTCAATGTTGATTTACTCTTTGCTGCATCTAAGCGGTTACGAGTTATCGATTGATGATCTGAAAAACTTCCGTCAGTTGCATTCAAAAACCCCAGGCCACCCTGAATATGGTTACGCACCAGGCATTGAAACGACTACGGGTCCACTAGGCCAGGGTATTACTAACGCAGTTGGTATGGCGATGGCTGAGAAAGCGCTAGCTGCACAATTTAATAAAGAAGGCCACGACATCGTTGACCACTTCACTTATGTATTCATGGGTGATGGCTGCTTGATGGAAGGTATTTCCCATGAAGCTTGTTCTTTAGCGGGTACGTTAGGTCTTGGCAAGCTGGTTGCTTTCTGGGATGACAATGGCATTTCTATTGATGGTCATGTTGAAGGTTGGTTCTCTGACGATACACCTAAACGTTTTGAAGCGTATGGTTGGCACGTTATTCCTGCGGTTGATGGCCACGATGCAGAGGCTATCAATGCGGCGATTGAAGCGGCGAAGGCTGAAACTGGTCGCCCAACTTTGATTTGTACTAAAACGATTATCGGTTTTGGTTCTCCAAACAAATCAGGTTCACACGACTGTCACGGTGCACCACTAGGCCATGATGAAATTAAAGCAGCAAAAGAATTTTTAGGTTGGGAACACGGTGCGTTCGAAATTCCGCAAGAAATCTACTCAGAATGGTCAGCGAAAGAAGCTGGCACAACTAAGGAAGCAGCGTGGGATGAGAAATTTGCAGCTTATGAAGCAGCATACCCAGAGCTTGCCGCTGAATTTAAACGCCGCGTAAATGGTGAATTACCAGCGCAGTGGGAAGAAAAAGCCAGCGCAATTATTGCCGACTTGCAAGCTAACCCTGCCAATATTGCATCACGTAAAGCGTCACAAAATGCGCTTGAAGCCTTTGGTGCAAT
>NZ_CAWPQZ010000078.1:0-6358 GCF_963889785.1 Vibrio sp. S12_S33
ATGTTACCGCTCGACTTGCATGTGTTAGGCCTGCCGCCAGCGTTCAATCTGAGCCATGATCAAACTCTTCAATTAAAGTTTTGTTGGTCCTAAGACCGGCTCAATGAATACTGACTTCAAAACTGCTTTTACTCGAAAGTAAAAAGTAATTTTAAAGCTATTGTTGCTCCAACAGAACAACAATGAATTGACTGTGCCAAAATCAAGTAAACTTGATTTTGATTGGTCACTCAGTTCATTGATAAATCTTTTTCGATTATCATCAACGAGTGCCCACACAGATTGATAGGTTTATATTGTTAAAGAGCGCTTCCTACCGACCAAACCATTAAGCCCGCGTCGTTAGGGGTGCGAATAATACGCTTTAGTTTTTAAGAGTCAAGGGTTATTTTTAAACTTTCTATTCTCTTTTAAACTCCAACTCGCTTGTGAGGTTCGTCTCACTCCGTGTCAGTGAGGCGGCATTATAGGGATGATTTAGAAGGTGACAAGTACTTTTTGAAATTTCTTTTTTGTTCGACCAAAAACCAACCAATGTCGCGTTTTATTGAATAAAACTTCAACATTTGAAGGCTATCACAGCAATTGGTTGGCAAAACACCAAGCTTGTACGTAAGATTCATTTGTCTATTTTGTTAGGCTTAGACATCTATCTTCTTTTATTTTGATATGTAGTATTCCAATATGAACTCTAATAAATCGACTTTACTGATTGCATCTCTTGCAATAATAGGCGCTATCGTCTTTTCTCTGGTCGCGCTATCTCCCGCAATTACTTTCGTACTTGGTGTTGTCTCTTCAGCTTTTGTTTTTAAATTTTGTGGCAACAGCACAGTAACCGATGAGGATCCAAAACTCTCAACGAAAACTTTGTATGTCGGAAATTTGCCATACAAAGCTAACGAGGCCCATGTCCGTGAACTTTTTGCTAAAGAAGGAGAAGTGTTTGCTGTGCGCTTGATGAAAGATAAACGCACTGGAAAAAGACGGGGCTTTGGCTTTGTAGTAATGGCATCTTCAGATGTTGATTCTGCAATTGCAGCCTTAAATGAAAAAGACTACATGCAACGTACCCTAAAAGTACGCGTGGCGAACGACCCTAAACATCCTGACGGCGAAATGTTTGAACAGGACTAAACCCTAAGTGAGCCAGTCGGCTATTGAGCGCGTTTTCTTCCCAAGGAAGCGCACTCGATAAAATTTTGTAGTGCTTTATCTGACATTGCGGTTCACTTTCTACCCCAAGCAACTCTTTAACACGCCGGGCTATCGCGTTTCCAGAATCCACCAGCAATACTTTATTCCCTAATACGCTTTGAATCTCCTCCCTTATCAGTGGGAAATGTGTGCAGCCAAGTACTGCAACGTCAATATGATTAACCAAAGGCTGCAGTATGGCTTTTAGCTCGACCAAATCTACCGCTTTACCTCGTAGTTTCTCTTCTGCCATGTCGACAAGCCGAGTAGAGCCTAATAGTTCGACATTTTTATCCGATGAAAAATCTCGAATTAGGTCATGAGTATATTGGCGTGTAATGGTAGCGGGGGTAGCGATAAGTCCTACGGCTTTATTTGCTAGCGATGACGCTGGCTTTATTGCCGGAACGACTCCAACAACAGGAATCGAAAGACAAGAACGTAATGTCGGCAAGACAATTGTACTTGCGGTGTTACAAGCAATCACGACTAAATCGATATTATCTTGCTCAACAACCTGAGTAACCAAAGTGAGAACACGCTCAATTAATACTTCTTGATCTAACTCACCGTAAGGATACGCTTCGTTATCAAACAAATAGGTGTAATTTAACTGTGGCAATTGCGCTTGTATTTCTTGATAGACAGATAATCCACCGACACCGGAATCAAAGATAAGCACATTATGATGAGACTGTTGTGACACGCTGGCTACCTAGAAATGAAAACGTCTTGATCATACTCGCTCTTTATCAATTGGCAATATTCTTGCCTGGTATCTTTGATGACAGAAACGCTCCCCCTCTTCGAGGTGTGTGAGAGTTAATTGCAGCGAACCATGGATAAAACATGGAGCTTCAGTGACTAAAGTGTGAAACTCACCATCTTCACCGCATGGATCGACACTCAGTGGCAATGATTGAAGAAACTCATTTCCATACCACTGACCACAAAATTTCGGTTCTAAAGCTTGCCCATCAGTCGTCACGATCATCGTTTTAATACCACAGCCTATCATTTCATCCGCCAACGCACGGCTACTCTCCCCCAACAATGGCAATACGCATTCCCAACCAGCAGGTTCAATATAGCTTTTACGATAATCAGCAATGCCATTACAAAAAATGTCGCCAAATGCAACGGCGTTGATCTCTAAGTCACTCGATTTCAGAGCGTTTATGATGGTTGATTGATAAACCTCATTGCTCGGAAACACTTCGGGTAATTTTATTTTGATAATAGGTAAACCAACCAATTGAGCCTGTAAGTCAATCACATGCAGCGGCGTTGCTTGGAAAGGCACTTCGTTGTCCACATACGTGGTATAAAGCCCAACTACGTTATAATCTGTATCGCTAATAAGCGCTCTAAAGTCAGCGTAGAATCTTTACCACTCGACCAACTGATAATGACGTTCTTTTTCATGGTGAAACTCACTAATTGAAAAACCGCCCGAAGGCGGTTTGATGTGTAAATTAGAATTTATAGGCGCCAGTCAAAATGACTTTCCTACCATCACCAGGGTAATATACCCCCCAATTATTGGCATTCGCAGGGTATTTTTCGTCAAATGCATTATCTATACGAAGTCCTGCCGACCATACATCTTGAGAAAAATTAACAGCAATGTTGCTCAACCAATAGGCTGGAAGCTTTGCCAAACTATTTGATGTATCACCGTCTTTAAATCTAGTACCAGTATAGACACCTTCAACAAAAACTTGCCAGTTGTAACTAATGTCATAGGTTGCAAATGCACGCCCTGAATTTCGGGCAACCCAAGGTAGCTTCTTACCTTTGTCATCGCCAGAAGAGAATTCAGCATCAATGAAACTATATTCCAAACCTAACAAAACCGAATCGGTAGCATATAGATCACCACTTACCGTAAAGCCATTTCTCTCCGACTCATCTGCATTCACATTAGCTCCAGTAAAAGCGCCCCCAATAGGAGTGGGAGCACTACTATCAAAAATAATTTCATCTTCAAGCTGTAAGTTATACACATCTACTCTGAGACTATAATTGTTCTCAATTAACCCCCAACCAGCTTCAATTGATTTGCCCGTTTGCGGCTTTAGACCAAGGACGCCAGGAGAGGTATAGGCTTGTTCATCAATTTTAGCGAACCTAAAATTTGTCTCGCCTCGTAGATAAATGCGTTGTGATTCGCTAACGTTATAATTAACCCCAAGTTCATAAGCATCCTGTGCCTCTGTTAATTTCTCTTTATTTGGGTATATAGCTGCATCAAAAATCTTATCTTCAATTGCACTATAACGTGCGCCGGTTGTAAGAGTTAAATCATCAAGAAGTGGGTAGTTAACTTGTCCAAAGACGCTGTAAGTATCTTGTTCATTCGAACGCTCGGTGGAAGATGATTTATAAGAATGATCACGGTTTGCCCCTTCAAGTCCTAATAAAGCATTACCTTCGCCGGATCCTGTTGAAAACTGATTTTCCAGCTTTATTGAACCAAATAATTGCTTACTATCGCTGATCGTTGAGCTTCCCCATGCAGAGCCTGAACCAGACGTATTATCGTAAATAACATCAGTCCCTAAGACCCAAGATTCATTCACATCTTGCTTATAACCAGCTCTAAATGCTTGGGTGATTTCATGAGAATAATCTGTTTGATTCGCAGAAGCGGCTTGTGTCGGATCATTCTTGTACTGCTCCTCTGTCAATGAGCCAGCATACTCTCGATTATTATCGTAGTAACTAGCCTCTACAAAAAATTCAGTTGAATCCTGCTTATAATTCAATCGGCTTAATAATGCTCCAGTCTCACGAGCATTATGATCTCTATAGTTGTCACTGTTATCTTGACTAGCACTAAAGAACAAACTCCATTGCTCGTTTAGTTTTCTAGAAACATCAACGTTGCCAGCAAAGGAATCAAAGCTGCCAGCGCTAACTGACAAATTACCACCATCTTCTGAAGCCCCTTTAGTGATTATATTAATAACACCACCTACGGCTTGATCCCCATAAAGCACACCAGCACTACCCGACAGTATCTCAACCCTCTCTATCTGAGAAATTAATATTGAACTAACCTGCGGAGCTGACAAATCTTGCTTATTAATACGACGTCCATCAACTAGGATCAGTGTATTGTTAGCAGCTTGCCCACCAGTAAAACCGCGTAATGAGAATGATGGCCCGCTGCTAGTATCAGAAACTTGAATTCCTGCTCTAGCTCGCAGCAATGTATCTAAACTTTTAGCTCCACTCGCAGCTATATCGTCTGATGTAATAACAGTTACATTGGCTGGTATATCGTCAATTGAATTATTAAAATCACTACGAGCTAAAACCACCATGGTTTCGTCAGTAGATGCTTCTTGGGCGTGTAAATTGGGGATAGGTGAAAACAGCGATGCTACAGCAATCGCTAAAAGGGATTTGTTCATGTTGTATCCTAAGTCGCGTAAGTCCTACCGAATCCCCCATCTGGGTAATTAACGATTCAGTTGCTGGCAGGTATTCGGACTTAAGAGCTCGGCATCGCCACCTAGTCACTCGACTTCCCACATCGCTTATGCAGTGTCATTTGAGCTTTCGTTCTCTCTTACCGCTGCGCGTCAGTTCTGGTTTTGCACCAGATTCCCTTTTTCAGCCGTCTACACTTCCAGACAGCACCAGCTGAAGCGATACTATTGTTCTATCTATTATTTGTCTAGAGAAAGATTAGTATAAGCTATAGTTTTACAATGCCAATGCGTGGTTAATTCTGCACAAAACTGGACAAGCGCGAGGGATTGAATAAAATCTGCGCTCTTTATTTGAATGCACCATACCCGAAGAAAGGTAATACCATGGCTACTCTTGATGTAAACCCACAACACTACCAACAGCAATTGGCGGAAAAGACAGAGCGTCTCACCCAAATGTTTGCACACTATAATGTGCCAGAATTGGAAGTGTTTGAATCACCAGAGCAGCACTATCGTATGCGAGCTGAGTTTCGTATTTGGCACGAAGGGGAAGACCTTTACTACGTCATGTTCAATCAAGAAACGCGTGAAAAATACCGTGTTGACCAATTTCCAGCCGCAAGCCGTTTAATCAATGATCTAATGCCACTATTAACGGATGCATTAAAAGGCAGCGATTCCCTGCGCCGTAAACTTTTCCAAGTCGATTTTCTCTCAACATTAAGCGGCGAAGTACTGGTATCGCTGCTTTACCATCGTCAATTAGATGAAGAATGGATTGAAAGCGCCAAAGCGTTAAAACAACGTTTGAATGATGAAGGCTTTAATCTCAACCTAATTGGTCGAGCACGCAAAATGAAAGTGGTGCTTGATCGCGATTACGTGATAGAAAAACTGAATGTGAATGGCGATAGCTATATCTACCAACAAGTCGAGAACAGCTTCACTCAACCCAACGGTAAAGTCGCGCAAAAAATGTTGGAATGGGCGGTAGATTGCACCCAAGATAGTAGCGGTGACTTACTTGAACTGTATTGTGGTAATGGTAACTTTTCATTAGCACTAGCACAAAATTTTGAGCGTGTACTCGCGACTGAACTAGCGAAACCCTCGGTTGATTCGGCACAGTACAATATTGCGGCAAATAAGATCGACAATGTACAAATTATCCGTATGTCAGCAGAAGATTTTACTGAGGCAATGGAAGGAAAGCGTGAATTTCGCCGTCTAAAACAAGCCAATATTGATCTACAAAGCTACAACTGCAACACCATTTTTGTTGATCCTCCGCGCTCAGGAATGGATATCGATACGTGTAAAATGGTGCAAGGTTATGAGCGTATTTTATATATATCTTGCAATCCAGAAACTCTAAAAGATAACTTAGACATTCTAGGCAAAACACATAAAGTGACCCGTTTTTCTCTATTTGACCAATTCCCTTACACCCACCATATGGAAGCAGGCGTTCTTCTAGAGCGCATTAAATAAGAGATTCAAAGGTTTTTAATTGTGGCAAAAATCACCCTAGGTACGGCTTGGGGTACGAGAAGCTTGTTATGGACTATCGACTAATCGACTAAGAATGAATGTAAGCGCATCATAAACCCCACATTTTAATCAATATCGGTACGTCCTAAGATCAAATCCCCTAATCTCAAGGAGATCTGAAATGGCAAAACGACGTACCGACCAAGAATGGCAAAACCTGTTTGAAA
>NZ_CAWPQZ010000079.1:0-6294 GCF_963889785.1 Vibrio sp. S12_S33
CAATAATGTGTTTCAAATTTGGCATTTTGGCGTAATTCGCTAGCGAAAGTGCAGCAGCTAACTAGGCGTTTAAGACGGATTCCCAACGCTTGGGAGTTTCGGTTCTAGGTTGAGTTTTGTGTTTAAGACGCAATGGTTTAGGATTGTGGTCGCGTTGCTCACCACTTAACGCGGCGTTATGCAACTCAGGTAAATTTAGGGGTTCAATCTTTTGGAATTTCTCCGGCTATTCGTTTTGTGCTGTCGGCAAATGAGCATTTTTACCCTCAAATTCTTGGTTAACTCAAACCGTAAAACAGGCAAATTTCTTTGTTTGCCTCAATTGGTTTTAGCGTTGGCGCGTTGTCAGTTTTGCGGGTGAAAAGTGTGGAAATGGCAAGTTAATCGATCATTTCGCATTTGCTGAAAGTCTTGCTTGTTGAGTTTGTCTCATTCAAAAGCTTGGTTTGTCGCTGAAAGGTGGACTTTGTTTTGGTGGCTTATTTATCACGGTTCAGGCTTTGGCTGATTCTTGGTTCACTTAACCAATATTTTGATTGTTTTCTTAATCAAATTTGGTGTAACTTCTGGTTTATCTTATTGAATTTGCATAACAAAGCATTTAAGACGGATTCGCAACACTTGGTGTTTTTAGTGTAAATTCAGTTTTTGTGTTTTAAGTGGTTTGCCGAGGCATTAGTGTTTAGCGTCGCTCACCACTTAATGCGGCGTTATGGCGCAGGGAAAAATCAGCTATGGGAGCAATATGAGCGAGAAAGTAAAAGTAGCCTTGAACTGGCTGAAAAGTCTTTTGGAATCGGAGAGTGTTGAATACCAAGTTGTCGGTGGTTTAGCGGCAACGATTCATGGTGGTAGTCGTGAAATTGCAGACATTGATCTCTATATCCACAATTCAGATGCAAATAAAGTACTAGCTCGCGTTGCCCAGTATATTTCTAAGCCACTTACGCATTACTCGGAATATGGCTGGGATTTAGAGTATTTTCAGCTAATCTATCGAGATCAAAAAATTGAAATAGGATTGGCCCAAAATACCAAAATTCAATCATCATTGGACGGTTCGTGGCATCAACTGGACATCGATTTTTCAAAGTCAGTTGTCAAAAGCTATCAAGGCATTGAGTTACAGGTTATTCCAGTTCGTCAACTGATAGAGTACAAGCGAATATTGGGTAGGGAAGTAGACCTAATTGACATTCAGCAGCTAGCTTTAAACTCAGCGCCATAACAAACAATTTAAGAGTGATTCGGCACGCGTGGCATTTTTACTGTGCGTTGGCTTTAGTGGTTAAGGTGGTATGCGGAAGCATCTGTATTGCGTGCCTCACACCTTAATTGGGCGTTAGGCAACTAGGAGGTAGTGGTGAACGAGAAAGAGTACACGAAGAGAATGCATGAAAGCTTGAACTCGTATGATTTAAACTTAAAGCATATGAGTAATTGGTATTCACAAATCGTAGAGTCACTTAAAGGCATTCATGTTCAAGCTAAGGTGATCAAGCATCCAAGACACTTAGGTGATTACTTGGAAGATGAAATTAGAAAACTTGTTTCGAAGCTACTTCCTACTAGCTATAGCCTTGAAAAAGGTTTTGGCGTTAATTATTTTTCTGCGATAAGTCCTGAGCAAGACATTCTGATTATAGATGGAAAATTAGGGAATGCTTTCTACCGTTCAGAGTCAGTTGGGTATTTTCCAATTGAGTCAATCTTAGGAAGTATAGAAGTAAAATCAAACTTAACGTTGTCAGAACTACGTAAATCAATACTAAATTGTGTAAACTTAAAAAAACTTAATCATTCTAATTTTGATTATCCTGATAATAAAGAGAAGAGAACATTCTATACCATTTTTGCTTATACAAGCCCTGGGAGTGCGGATAGCTTTACAAAAACAATAAACGAACTAATAGCTCCGATTCCTGAGTCTTTGCGACCGAACATGATATATGTTTTAGATAAGGGGTTGTACTTCCCGACTCAAGATGGCGGCGTAATATCTACTCGGATTGAGGGGCTGCAAACAGTACAAGAAGAATTTATGCCAATAAAAAACTCATCAGGAAATCGAACCGAGGCAGAAAACTTTATATTATGCTTTAGCTGTATTATTAACAGTTGTTTTCATCAGAGTGGTATTAGGTCTCCTACTGACTATTGTCAGTATATTACTACGCCAAGTGGTTGGGGAAAACAAATTGAGCATAAAGGGCCAATCAAAAAATATGTGAATGGCTACACAATGTGGCCTAGCGGCGATTATGGAGACTTTAGCTATACGTCGACTGTTCAACATAGTGAACAGTGTGATAGTTGTGGTTACATATATCAGTTATTCAAGTTACCGCCTCTTTCAAGTTCAATGAAGGAATCTATTAAGCGTCAGTTGCTTGAAAAAGGAGCGATCGAGTTTCCTCAAAGTATGGAGATTAACTGTAGCTGTGGGAACAAAATTGATTTGAAAGATAAGTATCAATAAGTTGCCTAACAAACAATTTAAGAGGGATTCCCAACGCTTGGCATTTTTGTTTCTACTTCAAATTTAGTGTTTACGGTACAATGCTTTAGGTTTGGGTGGTCGCGTTGCTCACCCCTTAATTGGGCGTTATATCATTCAAGCAAATTTCGTATTTCGGAGGTATCTATGGCAAACAATGATGACGAGTTGGCAATAATAGAGAATACAATCAGAGACTTTCTAGCGTTCGTTTTTCATAGGAAATATGGTGACAATTGGCTGGATCGTATAAGTATTTCTGAAGGTCGAAAAGAAAGCTGGCGACAGAGAAAAGAAACTGAAGTAAAACGGTTATCAACGCAATCACTTGAACAGAGAATCCTCTACTATTCCGATTTCTATGATTTGAAAACACTTATCTTAAAAAACTGGGATGGTGAGGTGCAAAAGGCATTCAAAGATAAAAAAACGATTGAAGTTTTTTTAACAGAGTTAGAAAAGTTACGTGATCCTAATGCTCATAGACGGAGCCTTTATAGTTACCAAGGTGATTTAATTCGAGGTATTTCTGGGGAGTTAAGAACGAGAATTATGAAATATAGAGGAAAAAAAGAAAGTCCTGATGATTACTTTCCTGTTATTGAAGCTGTAAGTGATAGCTTAGGAAATCAAGTCGCGACTCCAAGTTATGCCCAAATGTTGGTTTCCGATGAAGTGGTTCGTGTTGGGGACGAGGTTGAGATACAAGTATTTTCCACTGACCCAATGGGAGAAAATTTAGAGTTTTCTATAGAAAGAATAGGCACTAAGAAATGGAGTGAAAATAGTACTCAAAAAGTTGTATTTTCAGACGCTGATATTGGTAAAACATGTGATATTAATATCTGTGTAAAAAGTAAGAGAGACTATCATGCGTATAGTTCTTTTGATGATTATATTAGTATCAGGTATGTCGTTTTACCAAAATGATATAACAAACAATTTAAGAGTGATTCAGCACGCTTGGCACTTTTGGTTTGGGTTCAGTTCCGTGTTTATGGTGGTCAAATTAAGTGTAGTGGTCGCGTGCTTCACACCTTAATTGGGCGTTAGCCCTTAAGGGAAAATTAATTAAACAGTAAGGACATTTACATGCATACAAAAGAATCAGTTTCAAAAATATTGGATTTTGCTAATGCTAAATTGGCGCAACATCCTGAATATGAAGAATGGATGGTATTTGACGGAGCTGATGTTCACCCGAATGGAAAAATTGTACCGAGGTTCAAAACAAAAGATGGCAAATCAGGCTTAAATGAACCAAAATTCCCAGTTTATCAAGAGGTTTGGGTTGAAGCGGCAACAGAACTTGGCTTGTAATTAAACTTGAGTACCGGGCTAACAAACAATTTAAGAGGGATTCACAACGCTTGGCACTTTTGCTTCTACTTCAGTTTTAGTGTCTATGGCACAATGCTTTAGGTTTGGGGGGAGGCGTTGTTCACCCCTTAATTGGGCGTTATGAGCCTTAGTCGATCGTGAAGCCTGTCGTGAAATTTCTACGGGATTATGAGTTTAGTTGCCTTTAGTAATAGTCTAAGCAGATTGTTGATTCTAAGAGGCAAAAAACATGCTTGAGCGTATAGAAAAAGTGTTGAACCTAAATGATATCGCTTATGAGAGTGGTGAAACAAGGATGTATATTAAGTTTGGTGGTTTGTGTTCACAAGTCAAAATTCATTACGACTACGCAACCAATACATACAAAGTCAGTTGCGGAGAGCTACGCCAGCTAATATCGAGTATTGTGTTTTTCTGTATGGCATTCAACATGCTTAATCTGCCTGACCCGCAATTCTGGACTGGGTACGGCGCAGGCTTGATGTTCGCAATAGCGATCGGGAACTTGTTTTCAGTTATTTCAGCAAATATACAATTGCTAGACTTACGTGCCCAACTCAGAGAAGAAGGTATATTCTTGAAACACGGCTCATAACAAACAATTTAAGAGGGATTCCCAACGCTTGGCATTTTTGCTTCTACTTCAAATTTAGTGTTTACGGTACAATGCGTTAGGTTGGGTGGTAGCGTTGCTCACCCCTTAATTGGGCGTTATATGCTTTTAAATTTCAAACAATAAAAGGACTTAAAAATGATTCTAAATCACGTCTCAGTTGGCGCATCTGATGTGGTAAAAGCAGTTGGTTTTTATGACTCAGTTCTTTCTACGTTGTCTATTAAGCGTGCTCACTATATAGAAAATATCGCAGCGGCTTATGGTGAAAACTTTGAATTTTGGGTCGGAAGTCCCTGCGAAGGAAAAGCTACATCAAGTAATGGTGCTCATATTGCTTTTAATGCGCCTTCAAAAGAAGCAGTTGACCAGTTCTATACTACAGCCATTGAGTTAGGTGGTTCATGTGCAGGTAAGCCAGGGGTAAGACCAGAGTATGGTGAAACTTACTACGCAGCATTCGTACGTGACTTAGACGGAAACAAAATCGAAGCAGTTTCAATGTAGCTTCTAATACGCATATAACAATAAATTTAAGAGTGATTCACAACGCTCGGCGCTTTCACTTCAAGTCAGTTTTGTGTTTATGGCACAATGCTTTAGGTAGGGTGTTAGCGTTGTTCACACCTTAATTTGGCGTTATGCAACTCAGGTAAATTTAGGGGTTTAATCTTTTGGGATTTCTCTGGCCATTCGCTTTGTGTTGTCGGCAAATGAACATTTTCGGCTCCAATTTCGTGGTCAATTCAACCCGTAAAACAGACAAGATTCTTTGTTGCCTCACTCGGTTTTAGCGTTGGCGCGTTGTTAATTTTGCTGGCGCAAAGTGTGGAAAGGGCAAGTTAATCGAGAATTTCGAGTTCGCTGAATATTTTGCTCGTTGAGTTTTTCAGATTCAAAAGTTTGGTTTGTTGCTGAAAGGTGTGCTTTGTTTTGGCGGCTTATTTATTACGGTTCGGGCTTGGGTTGATTCTTGGCTCACTTAACCAACATTTTGATTGTTTTCTTAATCAAATTTAGTGTAACTTCATGTTTATCTTATTGAATTTGCATAACAAAGCATTTAAGACGGATTCGCAACGCTTGGTGTTTTTAGTGTAAATTCAGTTTTTGTGTTTTAAGTGGTTTGCCGAGGCATTAGTGTTTAGCGTCGCTCACCACTTAATGCGGCGTTAGCTGGGGTTAAGAAAAACGGTGAATTTAGGGTGGAAAGGCTTTGGGTTTTCTAGCTACACACCGGACAAATTTCAGCTTCTCAACTATCTCGCCAGTGGCACTTTTCGGGAAGTGTTTGAATTTAACGAAGTCTGCTTACGGGAAGTGTTGTGTTTGTTAAGTTCGTTGGCGCGGCTTCTTTGCTGCTGAAATTCATGAATGCTTAAATTCGTTTCGTGTGCTCTGTCGTTGGCTTTTCCGATAGAATTCTTTGCAAATTACCGAGCTCAGGAATGGTGATTTTCTCGGTCATTTCTTCTTTGCCAAGCGTATTTCGTGGATTAAGTTTTAATTTCACAGCTGTCCGTTTTACTTTGCTGTTTGAAAGCAATAATGTGTTTCAAATTAGGCAGTTTGGCGTAATTTGCTAGCGAAAGTGCAGCAGCTAACTAGGCGTTTAAGACGGATTCCCAACGCTTGGGAGTTTCGGGTCTAGGTTGAGTTTTGTGTTTAAGGCGCAATGGTTTAGGATTGTGGTCGCGTTGCTCACCACTTAACGCAGCGTTAGCTGGGGTTAAGAAAAACGGTGAATTTAGGGTGGAAAGGCTTTCGGTTTTCTAGCTACACACCGGACAAATCTCAGCTTCTCAACTATCTCGCCAGTGGCACTTTTCGGGAAGTGTTTGAA
>NZ_CAWPQZ010000080.1:0-6293 GCF_963889785.1 Vibrio sp. S12_S33
CAGACACGCAGCGGAGCGGTAGTTCAGTTGGTTAGAATACCGGCCTGTCACGCCGGGGGTCGCGGGTTCGAGTCCCGTCCGCTCCGCCACTTTATTAGAAACCTCAGCAGCAATGCTGGGGTTTTTTTGCGTTTAAGGCATTAAAATACTCGTCACTTATTTTCCTTCCACTAGCCTCTCTTATCTTCCCATATCTTATTGCTACAGCGTAAGCACACCATAACCCCCGCATTCTAATACCAATCACACTAATTTTATGATCTAATATCAGCTTCAATAGGAGCCGATATGACGACTCCTGACTTCCCAAAACTTATTCGTGAAACATCTGATGCTAGGATGCGTACGAGACTTCTTGCTATATCTCATTTCGTGGATGGAAAAAGCCGCACTCAGATCGCCAAATGTTTAAAAGTCAGTCGTACCAGTGTCAATAACTAGGTGGCGACTTATTTGAAGAACGGTGTTGAAGGCTTGGTAGAAAAGCAGCATACAGGCCGTCCTCCACGACTGACTGAAGACCAGCCATCTCAGTTAAAGCTGTACATAACTTCCAATGTGTGCCATCGAGAGTTGGATATTATAGAATTTGCTTAAGTACTTTATCTGCTTTAACCCTGGTGACTTTTCGTAATAGCTTTTGCACCGAATTAGGGTAATCCTCAATTTTTTCTAATTGCTTGTAAGTACAGACTAATTGAGTGTGCTTAAGGATATTTTCGATTTCACGATCAAATTTTTCAGTAAGATGATGGTAGTGATCTTGGATAAGAATCGCATTTTCTAGATCTAACTTCCAAGCCCTTGGATTTAAGTTATTGCCTGTAATTAGCATATAGCGTTTATCTACCCATATCCCTTTCAGGTGAAAGCTATTTTCATCATGCTTCCAAAGATGAATAGAAAGATTTCGGCTAGCGATATTGGCTTCATTGGCTTTGGCAAAACGACGCAGATTTATTTCGTATAAATAAGGCAATCCACCAATAGTTTTAAAATCTTGCTCAGGAGAGATATAAAAGTCGTTAGCTGTTTTATCACCGACCACGATATGCACTTTTACTCCCCTTTTTAATGCTCTTTTGACTTCCTTAGCAACACTTTTGGGGAAATTAAAATATGGAGTACAGATAAAAACTTCATCTTTGGCTTGAGCTATCAATTGATTAATATGGTGATTAAGCCTATTTCTACGTTTGCCAATACCGACCAATGGCGTTAAAGCAATTTGCTCTGCGCTTATCGTTTGTGTTTCAAATTCATAGTTTGCTAAAGCCAAAGTTGCGCGAAATTGACGGATATCGGCTTTAATATCTTTTGTTTTTGGTTTTGATGTACAGGCTAAGTCATTGACAGCTGGATGGCTGATCATTGTTTGGTGAATGAATTTCACCATTGAGTCTGCCAGTGTTTCATTATCGATAGTATGGTAACGGTCGAATCGATAGCGTTCTTGTTGATGCAGATAAACGTTATTGATACTAGCACCGCTGTAAATTACTTGATCGTCAATGATAAAACCTTTGAGATGTAAAACACCAAAGACTTCTCTACCTCTGACTGGGATGCCATAGACAGGGATAGCATGTTTATGCTTTTGCGCCAATTCTTTGTACATTGAAGCATTCCCTTCAGATGCATCAGCGCCAATGAGACCACGCTGTGCTCTATGCCAATCAACGCAAATCACAATGTCTAAGCCTGGATTTCTTTGCTTGGCTTGATAAAGTTCGTTAAAAACTTCTCGGCCTGCTTCGTCATCTTCTAAATAAAGAGCCACAAGATAAATTCGCTTACTTGCCTGACGGATCGACTCAATTAAGTGATTCTTAAATTCTTTGGCGGAAAATAAAACCTCAAATTGATCTGGCGATTGTGCAATAGTTGGCAGGTGTTCGAATGGATTTCTATGAGCAATCATATTGGATGATATACCTTACTTATTTGCAAAATTGCGGACTCTGGATAGTATCAAATTAGAGTAATGAATTGCTAGAGAAGCTGCTGATTCTCACTAGCTTTACCCATGTATCGCATCGGAATGAGATCTTTGCCACTGCGTAAATAGCGCTCTAAGAGTTGCTTGAGGTTCTGTGGCGTTTCATTTGGCGATAAAGGCCTAAAACCGTGCGCAGCATAAAAACTTTTTAGATGGCGATAAGCAAAGCAATAGTCTTGTGAGGTAAGAACATGAGATTCACAGTGGTCGAGCAATTGTGAGCCAACCCCTTGACCTCTAAGTTCAGGGACAACAAGCATACCGGTTAATAATCGATATTGTTCAATGTTTCTAAATCTAACCACAGCACAGATGGTGCCGTCGAGAGTTCCCACAATACATAATTCATCTTTCTTTGCTTTAGTTGAAGGATAGTGATCTTTATAGATCCGCTTGATCAAGGGTAGTTTGATTGGGGGAAGCACTTCAAAGTTTAGTTGAGTCATTTCTTTCTGCTTCATATAGCTATCTGTTGTAGAATGAGGTGAGTTTAATTTATACATAGAATGTCATGCAATTACATCCCAACGCCAACCTCAAAGACCACCATACTTTTGCTATTGAGCAGTCATGCCGCTTCCTAGCTGAAATTGAGTCAGTACAAGACTTGATTGCAGTCTATCAGAACCCGCAATGGAAAAATTTACCCAAACTGATGCTCGGTAAGGGAAGTAACGTACTATTTACTAGTGAGTTTCAAGGTGTGATATTAAGCAACCAAATTAAAGGGTTGCAGCATACACAGGATGAAAATTATCACTATTTACATATCTCTGGTGGGGAAGATTGGCCTTCACTTGTTGAGTGGACGGTGAAACAAAATATCGCAGGTCTTGAAAATTTAGCTTTGATACCCGGTTGCGCGGGCTCTGCCCCGATCCAAAATATCGGAGCTTATGGTGTAGAGTTCCAAGATGTTTGTCATTACGTTGATTATCTATGTTTAGAGTCATTTACTGTTAAACGTCTGACAGCCCAAGAGTGCTTGTTTGGTTATCGAGACTCTATTTTTAAACATCAGCTATATGGCAAAGCTATTGTGGTTGCGATTGGATTAATACTTCAGAAAAATTGGCAACCCACTCTGAATTATGGACCGTTGCAGGATCTTAATGCCGAATCTTGTACATTGTTGGATATATATCAGTGTATATGTGCAACGCGACAAGCTAAATTACCTGATCCCCGAATACTTGGTAATGCAGGTAGCTTTTTTAAGAATCCTATTATTAGTCTAAGTCTATGGGAAGTATTATTACAGCGTTATCCTGATATAGTTTCTTACCCGGTTAATGGCGGTAGAAAAATTGCTGCGGGTTGGTTGATTGAACAGTGTGGGCTAAAAGGTGTTCGTGTTGGAGGGGCTCAAGTTCATCCAAAACAAGCTCTTGTCATTGTCAACAGTGGTGATGCAACCGCGGAAGATGTTATTCAACTTGCTTCGAAAATTTGTAAGACGGTTTACAGTAAATATTCTATCTATTTAGAGCATGAAGTCCGATTTTTAGACAATAAGAAAGAAACAACGCTACAGCAAATTATGGGGAAGCAAGATTGAAAGATCATAGCGTTAAATTATCTTTGTTAAAACATTTAGCCAAGGGTGATTTCTGCTCAGGAGAGTCCTTAGGGGCTGAACTTGGCATCTCTCGTGCTGCTATTAGCAAGCACATGCAGGGCATCCAAGAATGGGGTATTGATGTTTTTCGTGTGCAGGGGAAGGGGTATCAACTTGCTCAACCTCTGAGCTTACTTAACGAAGACGTCATTCAAGAAGCGGTCGATAACCCTGTCAACCTCTTTCCTATCATCGATTCGACTAACCAGTACTTACTCGAAAAAATTGATAGTTTGCCATCGGGGAGCGTGTGCTTAGCCGAGTATCAAGCTAATGGTCGTGGCCGTCGTGGTCGCCAATGGATCTCTCCTTTTGGTAGTAATCTTTATATTTCAATGTATTGGAGATTAGAGGCTGGAATGGCTGCAGCCATGGGACTTAGTTTGGTGGTTGGGGTTGCCATTGTTGAGGCTTTAGAACGCCTAGGGTTTGACGGAGTTAAGCTGAAATGGCCAAATGATCTCTATTTTCAAGATAGAAAGCTTGCTGGAATTTTGGTTGAATTGACAGGTCAGGCTGGAGCAGCAGCGCATTTGGTTATTGGCATGGGGATGAACATTTTTATGCCGGAAAATGAATCATCAATTGATCAACCTTGGGCTAGCCTGTCACAAGTCACCGAACGTGCCAATATTGATCGGAACCAGCTCACAATTGCGTTTATCCAATCTCTGGATCACGCTCTACGTGATTATGAAATGAACGGTATGAAAGATTTTGTGCCGCGCTGGAATCGTCTTGATAATTTCATCGGTCGTAAAGTTAAGTTGCTCATCGGTCCGCGAGAAATCTATGGAACAGTGCATGGAATTAGTGAGCACGGTGCAGTTTTACTTCAAACTGAAAATGGCTTACAAAGCTATATTGGTGGTGAGATCTCATTACGTAAGGCTGAATAGATGTATCTGTAAATCCATTACTTTCGCAATAATATCTCTTCAACGGTATGATTTACCCCTTTGCGTAAAATAAGCTGGGCCCGTTCTTTTGTCGGTAGAATATTGCTTTGCAGGTTTTTACCATTGATGGAATGCCAGATACTTTGTGCTTTTTCCCGCGCTTCTTGCTCTGATAGTTTTGTATAGTGACTGAAGTAAGAACCAGATTTTTTGAACGCACCATGACGAAATTTCATAAATCGTTCCACGTACCATTTTTCAATCTGTTCGCTATCAGCATCAACATAAAGAGAAAAGTCTAAGAAATCTGAAATAAACACGCGATGAGGGTCATGGGGATAATCCATACCGCTCTGAAGGACATTCAAGCCTTCAATGATCAGAATGTCAGGCCTATCTACTACTTTTTCTTCACTTGTAATGTCATAAGTAAGATGTGAGTAGACTGGTGCTGAAACATGACGCTTTCCTGCTTTAACATCCGAAACAAACTGCACAAGGCGTTTCATATCATAGGATTCAGGGAAGCCCTTTCGTTGCATTATTCCTTTTTCATTCAATACTTGATTAGGAAATAAAAAGCCATCGGTGGTGATCAATTCCACTTTAGGGTGGTTTTCCCATCGTGAAAGTAGAGCTTTTAATAGGCGAGCAGTCGTACTTTTTCCTACAGCAACGCTGCCAGCAATACCAATCACAAATGGTGGAGCAATGTCTGTGTTACCAATAAACTGGTGAAGAACCGTGTTTCGGCTCTGTCTTGCTACGACATATAGATTGAGTAAACGAGCCAAAGGTAGGTAGATTTCTTCGGTTTCTTTCATCGTCAGATTTTCATTAATCCCTTGCAGTTCCTTTAGATCGGCTTCAGATAAAGTCATCGGCACAGAGTTGCGTAACTCCGCCCATTGATGGCGATCAAAAGAGATGTAAGGACCCATAAAATACTCGGCAATGAAAATAAGAGAGAAATTAAGAGGATGAAACATACCTCAAGGTGAAAAGAATGCAAACTTCTAAAGTGAGAGAATTGAGCTAGAAAACGCAATTAGTCCGAAAAAGCAACGAATAAGCGAAAATTACAGAAAAATAGATTTTTTTTTAAATTTGGTCTTGCAAGCTAGAACATCATTCAATAGAATGCGCCCCACTTATGCCGACTTAGCTCAGTAGGTAGAGCAACTGACTTGTAATCAGTAGGTCACCAGTTCGATTCCGGTAGTCGGCACCATTCTTCCTTATTTGAGGAGGAGTGGCGAAAAATTTGGAGGGGTTCCCGAGTGGCCAAAGGGAGCAGACTGTAAATCTGCCGGCACTGCCTTCGATGGTTCGAATCCGTCCCCCTCCACCATATTCTTAAGGAAATAGCTCTCAGAGTTACGTGTGCGGGCATCGTATAATGGCTATTACCTCAGCCTTCCAAGCTGATGATGCGGGTTCGATTCCCGCTGCCCGCTCCAACCATTTTGAGTGCTGATATAGCTCAGTCGGTAGAGCGCACCCTTGGTAAGGGTGAGGTCCCCAGTTCAAATCTGGGTATCAGCACCAGCTCTCTAAGCAATAATTTCCTTTTGATATATACTTCTTACCAATAATTTTGGTTGCGTGGTCATCAAAGCCACCTAAATCCGTACCTAGAGGGACAACTCATGTCTAAAGCAAAATTTGAACGTACGAAACCGCACGTAAACGTTGGTACTATCGGCCACGTTGACCACGGTAAAACAACTCTAACTGCTGCTATCTGTACTACACTTGCAAAAGTGTACGGTGGTGT
>NZ_CAWPQZ010000081.1:0-6262 GCF_963889785.1 Vibrio sp. S12_S33
TGGCAAGAATGCACATAACAAACAATTTAAGAGTGATTCAGCACGCTTGGCATTTTTGGTTTGGGTTAAGTTTAGTGTTTACGGTGGTCGAATTAAGTGTCGTGCTCGCGTGCTTCACACCTTAATTAGGCGTTAGCAATATAGGAGTTTATATGAAAAAGTTGAGTGTTGTTCTGTTCTTATTGGTTTCAGTTTGTGTAAGAGCAAATGACGATATTCCAGAGATGAATGATAAAAATGGGTATGTTGAACCCTTTCAAATGTTTGACGATGTGTATTATGTCGGTGATAAATGGGTTTCCTCTTACGCAGTCGAGACAAATACAGGGCTAGTTATTATTGATACACTAGACTTCCCTTATTCTAAATGGATACCGATTAATCTTAAAAAGTTAGGGTTAGAGAAGAAGCCAGTTACGCATATTTTAGCTACTCACGGGCATTCTGATCATGTTGGGGGGGCACAATACCTTCAGGCGAAGTATGGCTCTATAGTTGTGATGACCTCAAAAGGTCATGAGCTAGCGAAAAAACAAGCAGAGAAGAGTGAGGGAGCCAATAAATTTTTGCCGCCTAATGTAGACTTTATTGTTAAAGATGAAATGACTCTCGAAATCGGAGGGAAGCCGTTTAAATTTTATATTACACCTGGTCATACCGAGGGTGACTTTTCGTTAGATTTTATGGTGCAAGATAGCGGTGCACTATATCGTGCGTTTGTCGTCGGTGGGCATAGTTTGAGTGCCAAAAATCCAGAGTTAGCGAATCAATTTTTCAAAAGTATGGATAGAATCAGAGAGATTGCACTAAAACCTCCTGTTGTGACCGTGAACCTAGCAAATCACCCACATAAAAATGATTTGTTCGCTAATCGTGATAAACGAAAAAACGGTGCAGAAGTCAATCCATTTATAAGCAAGTCCAACTTTTTTACATTTTTAGAGCAGCAGGAAAAATTAGCGAAAGAAAAATTAGTCAAGTAGCGGAATCGGTTAAACCTGAACATTCAATGCAATTGAATGTTAGTGCATTAAATAAAATTACTGAAACGGGAAATATTGCTAACAAACAATTTAAGAGTGATTCAGCACGCTTGGCATTTTTGGTTTGGGTCAACTTAAGTGTTTACGGCGCTCAATTTCAGTAATGTGGTAACGTGCTTCACACCTTAATTGGGCGTTATGTGTTTGATGAGTTTTTAAGGTCAAAGCTACGATTTCATTGATAATTCGTTCCGTGTTTTCGGCAAGTTGGCTTAGTCGAAATGGATTCTTGAACAACCTGAGATTGAGCGTTTTCAAGGTTTTTGGGTTGCCTCAATTGAGTTTTGGATCTGGTTCGTGTTGAGTTTCGTTGGTTTCAAATCGCTTCAATTGAAATGCATTTTTGACTGATTTGCTTGCTGACATTCAGCACTGAAAGTCTGGTGAAGCAAAAAGTTTAGCGGTTGCTGAAAGGGCGCTTTCTTTGTCGTTGATTCTGCAAGTGGGTCTCTTTGGCTAAGATCGCTGTAAAATTTAGGTTTTGGTAAGCATCGTTTTTGTACGTAACTTATTCAAATCTCTTCATTTCTACGGTGGTTTAGTTTGAATTCACGGTAAAATTCACATAACAAGCAATTCAAGTGGATTCTCAACGCGTGGCAGTTTTACTATGCGTTGAGTAAAGTGTTTTACGGTGCAATGCAGCGGTTTGGTCAGTGCGTTGTTCACCACTTAATTGGGCGTTAGGCGGCCTATTACGTTGAAAGGTTTTGAGGTGAGGGGGGTAGTTTCTATTGTTGTCTCGAACATCGTCTCCGGGTTGAGCAATGTGTGCATACGGGAACTCACCAACTAAGTGTTACCTTTCTCGCTTTGTTTGGTCGTGCCAATGGGCAAGTTTTTACGATAAGTAAGTTCTATAAATTGCACGTAACGGTTTCAATTTCAAAACCTTTTGCCAATAATCAGCGTTCAATCGTTGGGGCGGCCCCTAACAAATTACTCAAGTGGACGCTCAAACGCTCGGCATTCTTGGCTTGGAGTTTGGTATGCTTGGGTAATTCAGTGGCAGCGCCACTTAGTAAGGCGTTAGGCGAATAGAATTAAGAGGATAGTTCGTGAAGAAAAAACATGAATGGCGTAAGCACGAGAAGAGCGTGTATCTACCAAAAAATAAGCCTGAGATAATTGAGGTGCCAGCATTTAGATTTATCACTATTCAAGGCGAAGGAAATCCGAATAGTGAAACCTTTACCAAATGTGTAGAGGCGCTGTATTCATTAGCATATGGCCTCAAGATGCAATTAAAGAAAACGACATGCTTGCCAGATAACTATGTTGATTTTACTGTGTATCCACTTGAAGGTGTTTGGGATATTACAGATGAAGCTAAAAAGTCATTCTCGGGCACGATAAATAAAGACGATTTGGTTTATAAGTTAATGATTCGACAGCCTGATTTTATAGATGAAATCTTATTTAACGAAGTTAAATCGTTGGTTGAAAAAAAGAAGCCTTCAGCTTTTTTGTCATCAGTGAATTTTGAAACTATATCTGAAGGGGTTTGTGTTCAAATGTTGCACTTAGGCCCATTTGACGATGAGCCTCAAAGTTTTTCTCTAATGGAGAGCTTTGCCGAAAGTGAAGGTTTTAACCGTTTATCAAAATGCCACCGAGAAATTTATTTATCTGATGCAAGGCGTGTTACACCTGATAAGTACAAAACAGTTTTAAGGTTTCAGGCTCAGCCTCAAGCAATCGCCTAACAAGTCGCTTAAGTCTGATTCGCAAACGCGTGCCGAACTCGCTTCGCTCAGACATGGCACACGTTTACTCACAGCTTAGCGAGGCGTTATGTGACCTAATGGAAAATCTGCAATACATTACAATTAAAGGATAATTATGTCTGATATTTACCTTCAACTCGCAGTCTTAGATGATATTCAGCTCCTGCAAGACTCTGCTTTAGTTGCATTTGCTCTTGATGTTGACAAATATGGTGCATTTCCTCCAAATATCGAGTCAAGAGAGTGGTTTCATTCAGAGGTTGGTAAGGGTCATTTTTACAAAGTTATATGCCACGGCGAATTCGCGGGCGCAATTTGTGTTGAATGTGGTGACCAGTCCTCTATTGAAATTAAATATGTTTACATCGCGTTAAATTTCCAGAACAAACATATTGGCTCTGAAGTCATGCGCCTTATAGAGAATCAGTACAGCAATATAAAACACTGGTCTTTGCTTACACCTTACAAGTCATATCGGAACCATCACTTTTACGAAAAGTTAGGGTACAAAAAGGTCGGTGAGTTTCAACCAGATATTTCTGATGAGTTTAGGGTATTTGAGTACTCTAAAACTCTTGTGTGCTAAACGGTTCACATAACAAGGCGCTCAACCCGACACGTTACGCTTGGCAATTTTGCTCCGCAAAAAGTCTATGCCAAGGTTTCGTGCGGGTTAGCTTGGCGTTATGTTTACTTGTATTTCAAAGGTTTAAATTTCGTAGGCTCTAGTTCTTTGTCCCTCTTGCAATTCGTCCCTAGTAGACTCAGCAAATCCGCATTGTCTGCCTAAGTTCTTGAATCTCTCAGGCCGTAAAACATGCCAATGTTCGTGGGTTGCTTCATTGTCAGGTCGTGGCGGTCGGCTTTTGGTTTAACTGGCTCAAAGTCGCTTTTAGGTTCTTAGCCAATTAGCATTTCAGTTTGGCAGTTGCCTCGGCAATTTTCTATTGTCTTGCGCTTTGGTTGGAAAGAAAGGGCGCTTGTTGAAGCTTTTTCGTGTTGCCTCATTGGGCAGGGAAGTGGCATTACTCGTTTCTGGCTAGTCGCTTTTGGCGGCCAAGTCGGTGCCTACCTTGTGGTTTAGCTCAGAAAACTAGTGAGAAATAACAGTTCTTTCTCAATTAAATCATGTGTTTGTGGTAAAACATAACAAGCAATTTAAGAGGGATTCACAACGCTTGGCACTTTTGCTTCTACTTCAAATTTAGTGTTTACGGTACAATGCGTTAGGTTGGGTGGTGGCGCTGTTCACCCCTTAATTGGGCGTTATACGATTTTACGGGGATATCGAATGGAAACAAATCAGTATGTTCTCAATGGTAAATTTGAAGTACTGACAATTGCCAAAGAAATGAAAATGTCTCATTGGGTATACTCGCCGATTATCCGAGAGGTTTGCAGCGGAAAGGTTATTATGAGCCTGGAATCTACTGGTTGGGACTTACGTAAAGCGACAGAATCAAACGGGCGTATTGCACTTCACTTAGCTCAATATCCTGACGGTAGAACTGAGTATTGTGTAGAAGTTGACCCAATAAACTCTAGCGCTATCATCTTAGGCAAAGAATATCCTTTAGCAAGTTTAGAAAGTACTTTGGAATCAATCGTATAACAAAGCATTTAAGAGTGATTCGCAACGCTTGGCAGTTTCGCTTCGCTCAAGTATAGCCAAGCGCCGCTCACACCTTAATGCGGCGTTATATGCCAGAGCAAGGAATGCGGAAAAATGTCAGAAAAACATATGTTGAGAGCATTAGAAATCTCTCGAAATGCCTTACCTAATTGTACTCCAAACCCACCTGTTGGTTGCGTACTAGTCAAAGATGATACGGTGGTTTCTGAGGGCTATACACAGGCTATTGGTGGAAACCATGCAGAAGTACAAGCACTGAATTCCTATGATGGAACTCTTGATGGCGTCGTTGCTTATGTCACTTTAGAACCTTGCTCTTTTGTCGGTCGAACTCCAGCTTGTGCAAACACGTTAGTAAAATCAGGCATCAAACATGTTGTCGTTTCAATGCTTGACCCAGATGAACGCAATAGTGGTAAAGGTATTGCCATACTAGAGCGGGGTGGTATTAAGGTCGATATTGGTCTTTGCTATGAGCAAGTCAGTAGTTTTCTAGTGCAATATTTGGGTAAGTCGTAAAGGCATATAACAAACAATTTAAGAGGGATTCCCAACGCTTGGCATTTTTGTTTCTACTTCAATTTTAGTGGTTACGGTACAATGTGTTAGGTTGGGTGGTAGCGTTGCTCACCCCTTAATTGGGCGTTATGTTCATGCAGAAAATCAATTGACGCGTGATAAAGTGTTAAGGAATAACGGGTACAGGATATGGTTAAGTTTTACTTGGATACAAAGTTGGCAATTATTATGAAGTTGTTTTTCTTTTCGATCGCTTCATATTTCTGTTACTCAATATTTGAAGTGTATGAACAAGGCTATGTTGTTGTTGGACCACATACTTCTTATTCTGGCGAATCTTTATTTAACGCACGAGTTTTCAAATACGCGGTAATTGCCACTTGTGCTACCTGGCTAGCTATTGGTGGGGTCAGAGCTAAAAGCAAATGAATTGCTTAGATCTACCTGAGCAATTCATTTGCTTAGCAATCATAAACATAACAAAGCGTTTAAGAGGGATTCTCAACGCTCGGCATTTTTGGATTGAATCGGCTTTAGTGTTTACGGCACAATGGTTTAGGTTGGGTGGTAGGCGTTGTTCACCCCTTAACGCGGCGTTATACGTTTTTATAGCGTGCCGAGAGAAAGTTACAGTATAATGCCACTAGTTTCTTAATGGATAATAGTAATGATAACAACACGATCACAAGAGACTAAGATTAAGCTTTGGGTTGAGATACTGATCTTTCTGAGTTCGTATTATCCTCTATTCCTAATACTACTTATCAGGGACGTAAACTCAGATACGATTGGTATTGCCTTTGGGTTGCCGGAGTGGGGGCTAAATGTGAGTGTTTGGGCTATTGCGGGGCTGTTTTTTTCCTCAGTAGCAACACTCGCAACCGGTCGTATTATGAGATTGTTATTTACTCGCTCGGAAGGCTCAGATGAAGTTAGGTTGACTAATGTAAAGGTTATTCGTGGTGACATGATTAATTACACGCTTCCGTTCCTCATCGGTCTTTTTGCGTTCGATTACAAAAGTTGGCAGTCGATTTTATCATTAGTCGTGTTTTTAGTTTTCATGTTCGCATTCACGCGAAATGAAAAAATTATTTTGCTTAACCCGATGTTCCTTTTATTGGGAATACGTCTTTACGAAATTAAATATAAAAAAGTGGGCCAACCAAACTTTGAGCATTCTTCAAGTGCTTTGTGTATGGGAGTGGCTAGGGCGTGTTGATCTTTGCTGTACGTTTTATGCTCAGCAATGCATTGGTAGCCACATTAACATAAATGCCAGCGATACCATGCTGGCATAGTTTCTTTTCAACTTGTCATATCTAGTTGATATTGCTCGA
>NZ_CAWPQZ010000082.1:0-6075 GCF_963889785.1 Vibrio sp. S12_S33
TCAAACACTTCCCGAAAAGTGCCACTGGCGAGATAGTTGAGAAGCTGAGATTTGTCCGGTGTGTAGCTAGAAAACCCAAAGCCTTTCCACCCTAAATTCACCGTTTTTCTTAACCCCAGCTAACGCCTTACTAAGTGGCGCTGCCACTGAATTTACCAAGCATACCAAATTCCAAGCCAAGAATGCCGAGCGTTTGAGCGTCCACTTAAGTAATTTGTTAGGGGCCGCCCCAACGATTGAACGCTGATTATTGGCAAAAGGTTTTGAAATTGAAACCGTTGCGTGCAATTTGTAGGACTTACTTATCGTGAAAACTTGCCCGTTGGCACGACCAAACAAAGCGCGAAAGGTAACACTTAAATGATGAGCTCCCGAATGCACATGTTGCTCAACCAGAAGACGATGTTCAAGACAACAACAGAAGCTACCCTCACCTCAAAACCTTTCAATGTAATAGGCCGCCTAACGCCGCATTAAGTGGTGAGCAACGCATACCACCGAACCTAAACTATTGTGCCGTAAACACTAAATTCAAAGCAAACTGAAAATGCCGAGCGTTGGGAATCCGTCTTAAATGCCTTGTTAGGTTTTGGGCTCAATCACCCAATGAACCCCAATCAGTTAGACTTAATTGCTTACGCCTAATGTAGTAGAAGGTTGCCATAACCAAGCCAAACAACGTGCCAGCAAGTAACGAGATAAAAACTGCTTCTAAAACTGGTTTATCTAGCTCGTTCCACACGAGAAACCATTGAAATATTCCCCATACAGGAGCGAAGAAAACCACACAAAGAACAACGTTTGCAAAATAGCTCTGGTAATAAGGTGGCGGAAAACACATTCCAAGTCTACGTAGCAACTTTACAATTGGTGGATTGTAGTTCGACTTCCAAACACCTTTGTCACTTAATTCTTTGTGAGCAAGTTGTAACTTCGTTTCATAATCCATGACCCAAAACCCTCAAATTCGATGTTTCCCGCGGAGAAACCTAACGCTAAGCTAAGTGGCTAACAAACTTACCACCTAACCCAATTTGAGCACCTTAATCACGCAACCAAACCGAACCGAAAATGCCGAGCGTTTGTTAGTCCGTCTTAAGCGTTTTGTTAGTTTGCTACCGCGATAAACCAAAGGTTTAGCGCCAAGGTGCTGAATTGACTACCAAACTACTGGCTTTGAACGCAGATGTAAAACTGAAAACGACAGAACTCAAAACCAACCAACAAAACGAGCTTGGCTAAGAAACGACATGCGCCAGACAACCACAGTTTGAAGGATTAGAGCTGACAAAGGATTCGTTCGATGAGCTTAACAGCCAAGTGCGACAAAACTTGTTGAGAGCAATTTAGTCACAACGAAAAAGAAGCCGCGCAAAAGAACGTAGCGAAAAAGTTAGAGCCCGTAAACGACTAGCCCACCACAAACACTGCACACATAGTGCCACCGGAAAGTTCGTGAGATTAGAAATCGAACAGGTGTATAGCTAGAACGAAGAACCAAGCTTTTAGACCCAAACGCTTTTCTACCCTTTGCAAACTAACGCTGCGTTAAGTGGTGAGCAACGCGACCACAATCCTAAACCATTGCGCCTTAAACACAAAACTCAACCTAGAGCCGAAACTCCCAAGCGTTGGGAATCCGTCTTAAACGCCTAGTTAGCTGCTGCACTTTCGCTAGAAAATTACGCCAAAGTGCCTAATTTGAAACACATTATTGCTTTCAAACGGCAAAGTAAAACAGACAGCTGTGAAATTAAAACCCAATCCACGAAATGCGCTTGGCAAAGAAGAAATGACAGAGAAAATCACCATTCCTGAGCCTGGTAATTTGCAAAGAATTCTATCGAAAAAACCAACGACAAAGCACACGAAATGCATTTAGGCATTCATGAATTTCAACACCAAAGAAGCCGCGCCAACGAACTTAACAAACACAACACTTCCCGTAAGCAGACTTTGTTAAGTTCAAACACTTCCCGAAAAGTGCCACTGGCGAGATAGTTGAGAAGCTGAGATTTGTCCGGTGTGTAGCTAGAAAACTAAAAGCCTTTCCACCCTAAATTCACCGTTTTTCTTAACCCCAGCTAACGCCCAATTAAGGGGTGAGCAACGCTACCACCCAACCTAAAGCATTGTACCGTAAACACTAAAATTGAAGTAGAAGCAAAAATGCCAAGCGTTGGGAATCCCTCTTAAATTGTTTGTTAGCCGCTCATTCCCAAAGATTATTGCTTACTCAACAAGAACTTACGCAAATCTCTCTCTGCACGCATAACAAACAAAATAAACACTTTGTCACCGTCTTGTTTATAGAAAACACGACATGGATTAACGACAACTTCACGATAACTTAAATGTTCTAGTTCGGGTGGTATACGACCTGACTCTGGGAAAGTTTGTAGGCGTTCGACTTTGGAGAAGATCGTTTGTACTAACTGCTTTGCAGCAACAATATTTTCAAGTGCGATGTATTCAGCAATATCGTTGAGGTCAGATAACGCTGGCTCAGTCCAGATTAGTTTAGCCATTTTGACATTTTGTCCTTGGCTTCATCATGACTTATAGCTTTACCGTCAGCTAGTGCGCGTTCACCTCGCGCAATACCCTCAAGAATAGCCAAACGATTTTGCATAAACTCATAATCATCAACATCAACTAGATACGCGGATGGCTTACCATGCTCGGTAATTAACACTGGTTCTTTGGTGTCGTGGAGATCGGCGAGGATCTTAGTTGCTTGACGTTTAAGTGATGTAACTAGTTCTACTTTCATGAGAGCGGCTCCAAAGGAATACTAAAGTGATACTATTCTATCACTTTGAGTATAGCAAGCTCCATGACGGCTAACGCCCAATTAAGTGGTGAACAACGCACTGGCCAAGCCGCTGCATAACACCGTAAAACACTTTACCTGACGCATAGTAAAACTGCCACGCGTTGAGAATCCACTTGAATTGCTTGTTATGTGAATTTTACCGTGAATTCAAAGTAAACCACCGTAGAAATGAAAAGATTTGAATAAGTTACGTACAAAAACGATGCTGACCAAACCCTAAATTTCACAGCGATCTTAGCCAAAGAAAGCCACTTGCAGAATCAACAACAAAGAAAGCGACCTTTCAGCGACCGCTAAATTTTTTGCTTCACCAGATTTTCAGGGCTGAACCTCAGCAAGTGAATCAGTCAAAAAAGCATTTTAATTTAAGCGATTTGAAACCGACGAAACACAACACAAACCAGATCCAAAACGCAATTGAGGCAACCCAAGAACCTTGAAAACCATCAATCTCAAGTTGTTTAATAATCCATTTCGACCAAGCCAACTTGCCGAAAACACAGAGCAAATTCTCAATGAAATCGTAGAGTTAACCCTAAAAACTCATCAAACACATAACGCCCAATTAAGGGGTGAACAACGCCTCCACCCAAACCTAAAGCATTGTGCCATAAACACTAAAACTGAAGTAGAAACAAAAGTGCCAAGCGTTGTGAATCCCTCTTAAATTGCTTGTTAGCTGTTTACCCTTCAGCTTCAAAATGAGCAAACACTTCAGCACCAGTCATATTCTGAGTTTCGTTTTTGAAATCATAGTATTCGGGCTTCTCATCAACAAATATTTGATGAGTAAACTGAAAATTGTCATCACCTTGAAGCAAGCCAACTGGCAGGTGATACTGATTTGCAGGCTTAAGGTAATAAAACAAATGTGTTCCACACTTATTGCAAAACCCTCTGTCTGCCCACTCTGAGGATGAGTATCTTGTGACACTTTCTTCACCTGCTATTTGTACTGAATCAGCACAATCGATGGCTAGCATTGGACCACCGCCCCAATTGCGACATATGCTACAGTGACATGCCGCCACCTCATTACTAGCATATTCAACTTCTAGTGCGACTGAGCCACATAAACATTTAGCATGACCTTTCATAAATCCTCCAATAATTTATAGGTAGACACTTTTTAACAGCTAACGCCCAATTAAGTGGTGAACAACGCACTGGCCAAGCCACTGCATTGCACCGTAAACACTTTACCTGAAGCATAGTAAAACTGCCACGCGTTGAGAATCCACTTGAATTGTTTGTTATGTGAATTTTACCGTGAATTCAAAGTAAGCCATCGTAGAAACGAAGAAATTTGAATAAGTTACGTAAAAAACCGATGCTTACCAAAACCTAAATTTCACAGCGATCTTAGCCAAAGAGAGCCACTTGCAGAATCAACAACAAAGAAAGCGTCCTTTCAGCCACAACCAAACCTTTTGCTTCATCAGACTTTCAGAGCTGAATGTCAGCAAACGAATCAGTCAAAAAGACATTTCAATTAAAGCGACTGGAAACCGCCGAAACTCAACACAAACCAGATCCAAAACCTAATTGAGGCAACCAAAGAACCTTGAAAACGATTAATCTCAGGTTGTCCAAGGATCCATTTCGACCAAGCCAACTTGCCGAAAAAACGGAACGAATTTTCAATGAAATCGTAGAGTTAACCCTAAAAACTCATCAAACACATAACGCCGCGTTAAGTGGTGAGCAACGCGACCACAATCCTAAACCATTGCGCCTTAAACACAAAACTCAAGATAGAGCCGAAACTCCCAAGCGTTGGGAATCCGTCTTAAACGCCTAGTTAGCTGCTGCACTTTCGCTAGCAAATTACGCCAAAGTGCCTAATTTGAAACACATTATTGCTTTCAAACGGCAAAGTAAAACAGACAGCTGTGAAATTAAAACCCAATCCACGAAATGCGCTTGGCAAAGAAGAAATGGCCGAATAAATCACCATTCCTGAGCTCGGTAATTTGCAAAGAATTCTATCAAAAAAGCCAACGACAGAGCACTCGAAATGAATTTAAGCATTCATGAATTTCAACAACAAAGAAGCTGCGCCAATGAACTTAACAAACACAACACTTCCCGTAAGCAGACTTCGTTAAGTTCAAACACTTCACGAAAAGTGCCACTGGCGAGATAGTTGAGAAACTGAGATTTGTCCGGTGTGTAGCTAGAAAACCCAAAGCCTTTCCACCCTAAATTCACCGTTTTTCTTAACCCCAGCTAACGCCGCGTTAAGTGGTGAGCAACGCGACCACAATCCTAAACCATTACGCCTTAAACACAAAAATCAACCTAGAACCGAAACTCCCAAGCGTTGGGAATCCGTCTTAAACGCCTAGTTAGCTGCTGCACTTTCGCTAGCAAATTACGCCAAAGTGCCTAGTTTGGAACACATTATTGCTTTCAAACGGCAAAGTAAAACGGACAGCTGTGAAATTAAAACCTAATCCACGAAATGCGCTTGGCAAAGAAGAAATGACCGAGGAAATCCCCATTCCTAAGCATGGTAATTTGCAAAGAATTCTATCGAAAAAGCCAACGACAGAGCACACGAAATGAATTTAGGCATTCATAAATTTCAACAACCAAGAAGCCACACCAACGAACTTAACAAACACAACACTTCCCGTAAGCAGACTTCGTTAAGTTCAAACACTTCCCGAAAAGTGCCACTGGCGAGATAGTTGAAAAACTAAGATTTGTCCGGTGTGTAGCTAGAAAACCGAAAGCCTTTCCACCCTTAATTCACAGCTTTTCTTAACCCCAGCTAACGCCCAATTAAGTGGTGAACAACGCACTGACCAAGCCGCCGCATTGCACCGTAAAACACTTTACCTAACGCATAGTAAAACTGCCACGCGTTGAGAATCCACTTGAATTGCTTGTTATGTGAATTTTACCGTGAATTCAAAGTAAACCACCGTAGAAATGAAGAGATTTTAATAAGTTACGTGCAAATACGATGTTTACCAAACCCTAAATTTCACAGCGATCTGAGCCAAAGAGAGCCACTTACAGAATCAACAACAAAGAAAGCGCCCTTTCAGCAACCGCTAAACCTTTTGCGTCACCAGATTTCCAGAGCTGTGTGTCAGCAAATAAATCAGTCAAAAGGACATTTCAATTAAAGCGATTTGAAACTGACGAAACTCAACACAAGCCAGATCCAAAACTTAATTGAGGCAACCCAAGAACCTTGAAAACGATCAATCTCAGGTTGTTCAAGAATC
>NZ_CAWPQZ010000083.1:0-5096 GCF_963889785.1 Vibrio sp. S12_S33
GTTTTACTATGCGTCAGGTAAAGTGTTTTACGGTGCAATGCAGCGGCTTGGTCAGTGCGTTGTTCACCACTTAATTGGGCGTTAGCTGGGGTTAAGAAAAACGGTGAATTTAGGGTGGAAAGGCTTTCGGTTTTCTAGCTACACACCGGACAAATCTCAGTTTCTCAACTATCTCGCCAGTGGCACTTTTTGGGAAGTGTTTGAACTTAACGAAGTCTGCTTACGGGAAATGTTGTGTTTGTTAAGTTCGTTGGCGTGGTTTCTTTGCTGTTGAAATTCATGAATGCCTAAATTCATTTCGTGTGCTCTGTCGTTGGCTTTTTCGATAGAATTCTTTGCAAATTACCATGCTTAAAAATGGTGATTTTCTCGGTCATTTCTTCTTTGCCAAGGGCATTTCGTGGATTGGGTTTTAATTTCACAGCTGTCTGTTTTACTTTGCCGTTTGAAAGCAATAATGTGTTTCAAATTAGGCATTTTGGTGTAATTTGCTAGCGAAAGTGCAGCAGCTAACTAGGCGTTTAAGACGGATTCCCAACGCTTGGGAGTTTCGATTCTAGGTTGAGTTTTGTGTTTAAGGCACAATGGTTTAGGATTGTGGTCGCGTTGCTCACCACTTAACGCGGCGTTAGCTTCTTAAAGGCTGCGCCCGTAATAGTTTAAGTTCAACAGTTCTGAAAATTTGGCTTTTAGTATGTAATGATGTAATGGCCAAATTTTACTTGACCATTACCTATTATAATTTTGTTTCCTTATTTAGGAAACAAAGCCTCTTGAATCTATCAATACCTTAAACTGATAATAAATGGCGACATTGACACTATATACCTATAGCATCAATGTACCATCAACGTTAGTTGTCACACATAATGTCAGCTAAAGGATATATAAGGGCAGCGAGATATAACTAGTTCTTTTTGCTCCTCTGTTATATTGGTTTCCTGCATATCTCTTATTTTAGTTATGGGTACCTCAGCATTTGTGTCAATTTTGTAACCGAATTTAACGCCATTTTTGTGTACTGTGCTATTTTCGATATCTACTGAAAAGACAGCGAAATCAGTCCATATTGTTCCTTTTCCTCTCCTAGAAATTTCCGTAGGCGTGTCAAAAATAGTCCCTTTTTTAGCATTGTTGAATATAAGATCCTGAGGAGTATGGCCTTCGCAATGGTTATCAATGTTCCATTGCTTAGCAACATTACTTCCAACGGAAGTTGCGGGGAAAATTAATTGCATTAATGGCTTTTCTTTATTGTGAAATAAATGAAATTCCATGCCAAACTGAATATCACAATCAGCTTCTGCTCGTTGCATTAATGTGTATTTTAACAAATAATTTTTGATTCGTTGCTCTGTCATATTATACTCCTAGCTGACATTGTAATAGTTATTGACTTGAGTCAATCTCTACTGAAATCAATGAAAAACTTATGCTAGGGCAAGTTTTAGTTTTTGGTTGAATGCCAACTTCATTTCATTTAGGTGCTCTTCAACCAGTTCATTCATTTGTTTTAGCAATTCTTTATTACTATCATCAAGGTTTGTGGCAACTAATTTTTGGAATTTTTCTGCCGACTGATACATCTCAGGATTAGATTCTTCAATTGCCTTAGTAGCATTTTCTTTGAATACTTCAGAGTTTTTATTTATCAATTTATTGTTTATTTCAATTTGAGTTTGAAGAGTATTTGCTATGTCCATCTTTGTTTGAGATATTTGTTCATCAAGAGAGTATCTAACTGTAAAAAACATCGAGTATTGCTGAATGAAATCATTAGAAAAAAACTCTTTCCGTGAATAAACAGACACATCCATACCAAAAAATAAGTGTAAACCATAACCAAGAGGTATGTCTCGGACGACTTGATTTGAAGTTATAGCGTTCACTTGCTTAAATGTTTGCATAATACCGCATACTAGAGACGTTGCTGTTTCCTCGATATTTTTAATATTATTCTTGATAGCCGGTTGATTGTCTTTGATTTTATTAGATGTTTCGGGGTCTGGTGGTGTTTCGTTCCCATCAGGAAGATCTGAAGCATTTCCTCCTGAAATAGCAGAACCAATTTCCCTAACTATTTTAATTACATTATCTAAACTCCATGATGATGTCGTTTGCCAGTCTTTGTTAGCATAAGTAAGTACTGGGCTATTTCCCCATTTATTACTTGAGTAATACTTTTCCAATGAAGAACTAACTTCATTTTTTAAATAGCTTAACCTTTCGTCAAGTTCACTGTCTTTTTGTTTCAAGAAATCATTAAATTCTTGATTTTTTTTTGCTTCATCTGCAATAGATTTTGATTTTCCCATGATTATATCCTTAATTTATAGGGTTGTATGGCAAATATAAATCTAGTTCCATTTAATGCTTTTGCAAAAAATAACAAACCAATTTTTCACATATGAGATTTAAGTTGTAAAAACCATTGCATTTAAATTTAAATTTGTCAGTATTAAAGTACGTCATAAACTTCGCGTTCTAATAAATCTCGGTTCGCCATAAGTGGCCTCTTAACCGTGGCCAACTTAGCCTTGATCGTTTTGAGTTTTGGCAACCAACGTCACAGCGTTTGCCGTTGGACGTGTGTTTGTGTGATGCTTTTGCGTAAAATACCTTTCAAGAAAATGGTTAAAAATCCTTTGAAACAATGGGCTACGAAGCTAACAAGGCGTTTAAGGCGGATTCACAACGCTTGGCGTTTTTAATTTGTATCAGCTTAAGTGTTTACGGCACAATACTTTTAGTATAGTGCTCTGCGTTGCTCACCCCTTAACGCGGCGTTAGCTGGGGTTAAGAAAAACGGTGAATTTAGGGTGGAAAGGCTTTTAGTTTTCTAGCTACACACCGGACAAATCTCAGCTTCTCAACTATCTCGCCAGTGGCACTTTTCGGGAAGTGTTTGAACTTAACAAAGTCTGCTTACGGGAAGTGTTGTGTTTGTTAAGTTCGTTGGCGCGGCTTCTTTGGTGTTGAAATTCATGAATGTCTAAATTCGTTTCGTGTGCTCTGTCGTTGGCTTTTCCGATAGAATTCTTTGTAAATTATCATGCTCAGGAATGGTGATTTCCTCGGCCATTTCTTCTTTGCTAAACGCATTTCGTGGATTAGGTTTTAATTTCACAGCTGTCCGTTTTACTTTGCCGTTTGAAAGCAATAATGTGTTTCAAATTAGGCATTTTGGCGTAATTTGCTAGCTACAGTGCAGCAGCTAACTAGGCGTTTAAGACGGATTCCCAACGCTTGGGAGTTTCGATTCTAGGTTGAGTTTTGTGTTTAAGGCGCAATGGTTTAGGATTGTGGTCGCGTTGCTCACCACTTAACGCAGCGTTATGTGTTTGATGAGTTTTTAAGGTCAAAGCTACGATTTCATTGAGAATTCGTTCTGTGTTTTCGGCAGGTTGGCTTAGTCGAAATGGATTCTTGAACAACCTGAGATTGATCGTTTTCAAGGTTCTTTGGTTGCCTCAATTGGTTTTTGGATCTGGTTTGTGTTGAGTTTTGTAGGTTTTAAATCGCTTTAATTGAAATGTCTTTTTGACTGATTCTCTTGCTGAAGCTCAGCTCTAAAAGTCTGGTGAAGCAAAAGGTTTTGTTGTGGCTGAAAGGGCGCTTTCTTTGTTGTTGATTCTGCAAGTGGCTCTCTTTGGCTAAGATCGCTGTGAAATTTAGGTTTTGGTAAGTATTGGTTTTTCACGTAACTTATTAAAATCTCTTCATTTCTACGGTGGTTTACTTTGAATTCACGGTAAAATTCACATAACAAGCAATTCAAGTGGATTCTCAACGCGTGGCAGTTTTACTATGCGTTGAGTAAAGTGTTTTATGGTGCAATGCAGCGACTTGGTCAGTGCGTTGTTCACCACTTAATTGGGCGTTATAAGCTAATAAAAAATAGGGAAATTTTTATGGGAACTAAAGCATATGAAGAGGGCTTTAAATCATGTCTTCATTCCGATTATGTAAATCCATATCCTGAAGACTCTTCAGAATTTGACGATTATGAGCGTGGTCGTACACAAAAACTCAAGCGTAGTGGTTCAAATAGTAATTTTTCTGGTGGCTTCAATCCGTGGGAGCCGGACTTAGAACCTGTCAGAGACGTTGAGTACAAACCAAAGAAATCATCGTTAGAACCACAAAAACCAAATCCTTACGCACAAGCAAAGGGAAAGTAGGGCGCTTCGAGTACGCTTATAACAAAGCATTTAAGATGGATTCCCAACGCTCGGCATTTTTGGTTTACTTTGGATTTAGTGTTTACGGTACAATACTTTAAGTGCAGTGGTCTGCGTTGCTCACCACTTAATGCGGCGTTATGTAACAAGGAGAGTTCAGCTAAATGGAAGTAGTATCTGAAAGGCTGCAGATGAAGCCATTATCGGAAAATGACTGGCCTTTATTTCTGCAACTCCATACGAATCCTAGTGTCATTTCACTTTGTTTCGATGAACTGCCAAAGTCAGAAATTGAGAGTAAATTTAAATCTCGATTAGTACCTTGGTTTGTAAAGTCGAAGCATTGGCTATGTTTGGTTGTTGTCGAGTCCAAAACGGACAAAGCAGTAGGTATAACAGGTTTTTGTGTTAACGATTCTGTTGCTGAAGTTGGGTTTATGTTTTTGCCCGAATATCATGGACTCGGGTATGGTACAGAGTCACTGCAAGCTCTCATAAATTATTCAATGTCAGAGTTTGGCATCGCTAAATACAGTGCAGTTGTCACAGAGGGTAACATTGGTTCCGAAAAGGTACTTACAAAAGTGGGTTTTGTACTCGATAGGATAGTGCCTCAAGCTTATGAAATCGGTGGTCATTTGTACGCAGATCATGTCTACCAATACGCGTAAAATTGTTACATAACAAACAATTTAAGAGGGATTCCCAACGCTTGGCATTTTTGCTTCTACTTCAACTTTAGTGGTTACGGTACAATGCCTTAGGTTGGGTGGTAGCGTTGCTCACCCCTTAATTGGGCGTTAGGCAAATGAGGAAAGTATGTACATATCAATTAAAGTAAGTCTGGTTTCAGGTATGTATGCTTATGAAGACTGGAGTTGTGAAATAGAGTTGTCGCAAAAGACATCACTGCGC
>NZ_CAWPQZ010000084.1:0-4720 GCF_963889785.1 Vibrio sp. S12_S33
GGACATCGCCAGGCTTTGAATATTGTCTAACCAGACACGCAGCGGAGCGGTAGTTCAGTTGGTTAGAATACCGGCCTGTCACGCCGGGGGTCGCGGGTTCGAGTCCCGTCCGCTCCGCCACTTTATTTAAGAGAAGTTTAACTCTTTAAAATAAACCTTAGGGGTGTAGCTCCAATTGGCAGAGCAGCGGATTCCAAATCCGCGTGTTGGGAGTTCGAATCTCTCCACCCCTGCCATCTTTCCTTTCGGGGTATAGAAAGTCTCAACTTAGGTTGGGACTTTTTTGTTTTTAGCGTTATAAGAAATCGATGCTTTCCGATCTCTGCCCCATACCCACTCGAAAATCCCATCAGAACAGCGCAGTATAGCTTTCCAAATTCTTCTTCCGGTTCATATCCTGTCTTCTGCTTTAAACTTCGTGGTGAGCTATGCACCTACAAATTGCGCTTGCGTAAACCTAGGTTGAATATTGCCAACGAACACCTTTCATAGAATATCTCCCTTGCTCTGGTCTATATCCGGTCACGTGAATGCTGCTCGCTCGTACTAGGGTGACGGTAGTTCGTCCCTAATGACGGTGCTTTAAGCCAGTGGTGTGGTACTTCATCGCTAAATCTCACACACTGTTATTGGTACACTGGTTGTACCCACATTTTCATTATCTGATGATGTCGTGGAGGTTCTCCCTAGCATGGTGTCACAGATGTCAACGCAAATGATGGCAATATACATTGCTATTATCAAGTTCTGATATTTATCGTTAAGCCCCGTCATATCAGTGGTTGAAACAAAGTACCCTTGAAAATATATTATTTAAGTAACTAATATGTAAGGGGTTTTTCCGTGATGCATGATCGAACAATCAATCTAACTAACTCAGTAGTAAGATCCTTGCCTGTTCTGTTAGCGGACTGAGTTGGTTGCGGTGGGTGTTTTAGCAATCTATTTTATTCACCTAAACAATACTCTCACTCTCAATTAAAAGCGAAATAGAGTAAATACTCTATCAACCAATAACTGGCGTCAATATTCACCCAAGCTCATAACGATACTGCCCTTATAAATCTTAATGTATATGGTGATTTTTTTCTGAATCAGCGTTCAAATTTTGAGTCGTTTATTTTTTTTACAACTGAATGTAAGCAAAGATACTACTGATTTCGGTAGTGGTTTAACGAAGGATCTTACATTCTCTTTGTGACGTCGGCTTAACGTTTGAAAAGTCATTGCCGGAAACTTTCCACGAATAGAAAGTCAACAATGACAGTTACTTAGTTTTTAAAAATGAGTGATGAGGATTCAATAATGAAGAAAACAGCAATCAGCTTGATGGTAACAACGGTACTTATGGGTTCTCCGATAGTATCTACTTCTGCGCTCGGAGCGGCACAAGAAAATGTTGTCGTTGCTACTCAAAGCGAATCTGTATCCACCACAATAACGGTTTCACAAGTTGGTGAATGGTACTCACAAGCGCAAGTCGAATTGAAAAATATTTCTGGTCTACAGTTAGATCTGGCGGATGCTGAAGTTTGGGTGATTTCAGATAAAGATGCAACGGTGAATAGTTCCTGGGGACAACCTGGGTTTAATGTCAGTAGCCCCGCACCAAACACTTTTGTGTTCAAACATGACAGCAATTCAGATGCTCTGGAGAATGATCAATCTATTCAAATCATTTTTGGTTTTAGCTCATCCAATGGTGATTACATCGACGGAAAGGATGTACATGTCGAGAAAGTGGTTATCAAGAATGATCCAGTATTCCAAGGGGAAATTATGCTACAAGCACCGAGTTCGCCGCACGTGAGTCTTGCTGCCGCTTCGGTATTAGTCGAAGGTGAAAGCTACAGTGAAACCGTGGCAATTCCATGGGGAGGCAGCCTCCTTCTTAATCACCTTCAAGATGGCGAGTACCGAGTCACAGCGAAAGATGTATTAAGTGAATTGGGCTTTGCACACGCTTCTTCACCGGCTTCAACCGTAACGGTAGACAGCAATGCAATGCAGCCGAGCGTTAACGTCCAATATGATGCTTTTGTTTACTACGCAAGCGTTTCGCTAACTATGCCAGCGCTTGATGGTATTGCTGGTAACCTAACCACAGACGTAACAGTAAAAATGGCAGGTAGTGAAGAAGTTGAGCGCAGTCTTATGGTGCCATTTGGCGGTGAGGTCAACATCAATAAGCTACTCGATGCTCACAAATATGACCTTTCATATTCACCAATCACGGTGAATAACGTGCACTACCAACCAAACGACAACCTCGATGTATTGGTTAGCAAAGAGGCGGCAACAGAGATAACTACAAACATTGTTGAAACTCCAGTCACCATTGATGATTTTCGCAAAGTACAAGTTAGTGTGGTCAACTTACCCCAAGAAGCGATGCCAATCCGACTTAATCTTATCGCAAAAGAGAGTACAGACCGTTATAACTATGAGATTTCTAGCTCTTCTTTCATCTTGCCTGATGATGTTAAACCAGGCGAGTACGATATCCAGATCGATTCTGTTTTCGTAGGAAAAAGTCGCTATGTCTATGACGGAGAAAACTCAATTTCAGTTACCCCAAGTGATGCTCCGTTATTATTGACACTTCCATTTTATGAAGCGATGAGCCTTGCAGTAAAAGGTTTTCCAGATTATGTGGCAAATGGCACGGTAACCAATGATAGCGAACAAACTACTTCCCAAATTGGCGCAACTCAAATTAATGCCATCTTCAAATACGCGGGGCTGAGTGGCTCTGGCGACCCAGGCGACATTCTAGAAATGGATAAACTGGCACTGCATACTACTTATGCGAACGCACAAACTGCCTCTGATCTTTCAGGTCATTATGTATTGCCAGTAATGGTGGTTTACACCGTCAACGCCAGTGGTGGCGCAAGTTGGACAGATTTAGTCGATAACGACCTATTGTACAAACACTATGCGACTTTTATCACTCAAGCGGTTGCTGCACAAGAATACGCGGCAGGTGATGGTAGTTCACCAATGTCATTCATACTCAACCCTGATTTCCTTGGCGAGCTGCAGAAAAACCCAAGAGATGTGGAGAATTTGAATAAAGAAGGAGCAGTAAACGTCAATGATCAGTTGTCACGTGCACTGAGTTATATGAAGACTACTTACGGCTATCAGCCATCAGTACTAGTGCCTCAATTCGAAAATACCCTTAAGGGTTACATTGAGTCTATCAACTTCATCATGGATGGTTTGGCAGAAGACGTAACCTATGGTTGGCAAATCAACTTGTGGGCAGTGGGCTCTGCGAACTGGATTCATCAAACCGAAGACCAATCTGATGATAAAGGGCAAGAAGTAGTGAACTTCGTTAACTCTCTTGATGTTTACACTGGTCCTTATAAGCCAGACTACATTGTATTCGATAAATATGAGCGCGATGGTTTTGGCTCCCAAGCGATTGCCAACTATGCATACAACGCTACTAGCTGGACTCGTTATCTTTCATACGTGAAAAGCATAAGTGATGGTGTTGACTCTCCAGCGATGATCTGGCAAATCCCAGGTGGTCACATGCCCACTCAAGAAGAAAGCAATACGTTGATCAACCCTGAGCATGAAGCATCTGGTGGCTCTTACTTTATGGGCGATGCACGCATCGGCAAAGACATCAATCATGTCCGCACTGGTTTACTGGACAAACAACTCAGCCCAGCTACCTACAACGGTGCAAGTAACGTACGTGAACTGCTAGAGAAAGACGCAAACTATGATTGGTCTCGTATTGCAATACGCGACTTACCAAAGAGCAATGTATTCGCCTTATTATGGGGTGGCGGCTCAACTACCTCAGTGGTCACTATCGGCACCAATGACACCGATAATGGTTGGTTAGATAATAAAGTTGAGGCCTACGCACAAAATCCAGTGTGTCTGGCTGGCAATGATTGTGATGGATCAATCTGGGGAGGAGAGGGCGAAGATATCCCCCCAGTAGACAATCACCCACCAAGCATTTCACTGTCTTCAAATTATCAAGTGAATAGTGGTGAAAGTGTTACCATTACAGCGAATGCTTTCGATCCTGATGGTGATATTATTAGCTACCAGTGGAGCGTCCCTTCCAACCTGATAGTCATGAGCGGCACCAATAGTGATACGCTGGTCGTAACTGCTCCGGTAACAGACCCAGATTTAACTTTCACTATTTCATTAGATGTCTCTGATGGTGAGTTAAGAGCATCTGACTCCACATCATTAAAAGTGATTGGCGACAACAGCAGTGGTGGTGACAGTATTTGCGTAGATATTCCAGAATTCGAACAAAGGCAATATCAACCGGGTGAACAAGTTACCTATCAAGGCAGCTTACATGAAGCGACTCGTTGGACGGATTCAATGCTCACACCAGCCGACCAATATTCCGGTTGGGCACTGATCGGTAGTTGCTCATAAATATTTGTACAATAATGATTAACTGTATTTGATCATAGATTTAGATACCGCTATTTGAGGCGGTATCTTTTTATTTTTAGCCCTAAACTAGCTGCTTTAGTGGAAGCGTATCAATCTCAGGGCGGGATCGCACTTTGTTAACAGATGTGATCTAATAACCTCAACCCCTTTGCTATGTGCCCATTTTGAACTTAATTGAGCATTTGTCAGTCGTTGAAGATACCCGTTCTGACATTAATCAAAAACATGACCTTATTGACGTTATGTTCCTTGTTATTAGCGCTATCGCATC
>NZ_CAWPQZ010000085.1:0-4665 GCF_963889785.1 Vibrio sp. S12_S33
TTAGGGTGGAAAGGCTTTCGGTTTTCTAGCTACACACCGGACAAATCTCAGTTTCTCAACTATCTCGCCAGTGGCACTTTTCGGGAAGTGTTTGAACTTAACGAAGTCTGCTTACGGGAAATGTTGTTTTTGTTAAGTTCATTGGTGTGGCTTCTTTGTTGTTGAAATTCATGAATGCCTAAATTCGTTTTGTGTGCTTTGTCGTTGGCTTTTTCGATAGAATTCTTTGCAAATTACCGAGCTCAGGAATGGTGATTTCCTCGGTCATTTCTTCTTTGCCAAGCGCATTTCGTGGATTGGGTTTTAATTTCACAGCTGTCTGTTTTACTTTGCCGTTTGAAAGCAATAATGTGTCTCAAATTAGGCACTTTGGTGTAATTTGCTAGCGAAAGTGCAGCAGCTAACTAGGCGTTTAAGACGGATTCCCAACGCTTGGGAGTTTGGGCTCTAGGTTGAGTTTTGTGTTTAAGGCGCAATGGTTTAGGATTGTGGTCGCGTTGCTCACCACTTAACGCGGCGTTATGTTTAGTCACGTAAAATCAGTTGGTTGCATCTTTTCTTTGTTCCTTCGTATTTCTAATTTTGGTCTTGTCGGCAAGTTAACTTCAGTGGTCGCTGTTTTCTGGACTCCAATTCGTGGGCGCTAAAAGTTCAGAGAGTTGCTTCATTGAAATCCAGAGTGTAGGCGAGGTGAGTGAAGTGATTTTGATTTCAAAGTTAAAGCCCAGCTTTTCGGTTTCTCACGTTAAAATTCAAAGTTGGCACAATCAAATTTATGATTTAATTCAGCTTTTTAGCGCCTGGTTTTGGTTTGTAAAGGTAAGTCGAGTTAAGCTATTGGTATCGTAAATTTAACCCTTTGAGCCTTAAACATAACAAGGCGTTTAAGAGGGATTCATGCCGCGTGGCATTTTTGGTATGCGGTTGGTTTTGGTGGTGAAGTTGGTCTGCGGAAAGTTGGTTTATGCGGCATTCACCCCTTAACGCGGCGTTAGCCGTCACGCTGAATGTTCAGGTGACGGCATAAGAATTAGTTATTTACGAACATGTGGTTAGCTTTAGTTACACCTCTGTCGTAAGTGCAGAATGTGTCTGTAGCAGCTTCAGTTTTACTGTGAATCTTGATGTTGGTAATAACCTCGACAGCACCCGCATCGTAGCAAGCTTGTTGCGCAGCTTTTACAATCTCTAACAGTTGGTTTAGTTCGCCTTTTAAAGTGGTTTCCATCGCACTCACTTGAAATGGGACACCAGAGGCTTTGACAACCTCAATAGCTTTATCAACGACTTCAAAGTTATTTCCTTCTTTTAGTCGTGGTATAACTTGGAAAGCTAGCATGACTTGATCTAGCAGTGGTTTTTGATTTGACATCAATAATTTCTCACTGGTTTTTGTTGGTATTGAGCTGCGTATAGTAACATCAATTCGAAGCATCGAGGTTTCACGTTGAGAATGTCGGCTAACAAACGCTTCAAGAGGGACAGCCAACGCGTGGCATTTTTACAATGCGTTGGTTTTTGTGATTACGAAGTTATGCGGCAAGTTGGTAATAGCGTTGGCTGCCCCTTAAGCGGGCGTTATGCTTAATCAGGTAAAATCAGTGGCTTATGGTTTTTCTTTGCTCCCTCAGCTTTTCAGTTTGGTGTTTGTCGGCAAGTTGGCTGTTTTGAGCGCTGTTTTCCGGACACTTATTCTTTGGCGCTAAAAATTCTGAGAGTTGCCTCAATCGATTTTCGGGTAAGCGCGAGGTTAGGGCGGTTGGCTCAATCAGAAGTTTATTTCTAGGTTTCACACTTCAAACTAGATTTGCCAAAATCTCGAGTCTGATTGTCAAAACTATGATTCATTTCGGTTTTCTACGTTTTGGTTTTTGTGTGTAAATCAAAGCCGAGTTAATCTTGTCTCTGATCAAACATAACCCATTGAAGCTTAAGCATAACAAGGCGTTTAAGCGGGATTCATGCCGCGTGGCATTTTTGGTTTGTAGTGAGTTTTGGTGGTGAAAGTGGTCTACGGAAAGTTGGTTTAGGCGGCATTCACCCCTTAACGCGGCGTTATGTGTTTGATGAGTTTTTAAGGTCAAAGCTACGATTTCATTGAAAATTCGTTCCGTGTTTTCGGCAAGTTGGCTTTGTCGAAATGGATTCTTGAACAACCTGAGATTGATCGTTTTCAAGGGTCTTGGGTTGCCTCAATTGGTTTTTTGATCAGGTTTGTGTTGAGTTTCATCGGTTTCAAATCGCTTTAATTGAAATGCATTTTTGACTGATTTGCTTGCTGACATTCAGCTCTGAAAATCTGGTGCCGCAAAAAATTTAGCGGTTGCTGAAAGGGCGCTTTCTTTGTTGTTGATTCTGTAAGTGGCTCTCTTCGGCTAAGATCGCTATAAAATTTAGGGTTTGGTAAGCATCGGTTTTTTACGTAACTTATTAAAATTTCTTCGTTTCTACGGTGATTTACTTTGAATTCACGGTAAAATTCACATAACAAACAATTCAAGTGGATTCTCAACGCGTGGCAGTTTTACTATGCGTCAGGTAAAGTGCTTTACGGTGTAATGCAGCGGCTTGGCCAGTGCGTTGTTCACCACTTAATTGGGCGTTATACGTTTCAGATGTGTCGAGGTAAATATTGGATTATTTGATTTTTTTATTGCCCATAGCCGGAGGGCTACTCTCGTTTATACACTGGTATCGACACAGTTCCAAGTTTCCGACTCCTGGCGCGATAGGTAAGTTATCCGGTGCAAGGTTCGTAGGCTTTGTCCGGATTGACAATGACCCACAACTTGTAGATTTTATAGTTGGTGAGAAACAGCTAGGGATTGTTGGTGGCTTTCCAAGTTTTAGTCTACTTCTTGATATTCATGAACTTGAACTAACGAAAAAACACGGTCTATTTGGTTGCAAGGTAAAAATAATCTCTCATGACTTTTATACGGACCATCTTTTTAAAGAGCTAATTGTATCTAACAGAGTGGCTAGAAAGCTTAAAACCTATTCAAATGGCAAGCTGGCATGTTGAAAAACGTATAACAAAGCGTTTAAGAGGGATTTGGCACGCGTGGCATTTTTAGTATGCGTTGGGTTCAGTGATTAAGTCGCTGTGCGGTAGCTTTTGTATTGCGTGCCTGCACCCCTTAACGCGGCGTTATGTTTAGTCACGTAAAATCAGTTGGTTGCATCTTTTCTTTGTTCCTTCGTATTTCTAATTTTGGTCTTGTCGGCAAGTTAACTTCAGTGGTCGCTGTTTTCTGGACTCCAATTCGTGGGCGCTAAAAGTTCAGAGAGTTGCTTCATTGAAATCCAGAGTGTAGGCGAGGTGAGTGAAGTGATTTTGATTTCAAAGTTAAAGCCCAGCTTTTCGGTTTCTCACGTTAAAATTCAAAGTTGGCACAATCAAATTTATGATTTAATTCAGCTTTTTAGCGCCTGGTTTTGGTTTGTAAAGGTAAGTCGAGTTAAGCTATTGGTATCGTAAATTTAACCCTTTGAGCCTTAAACATAACAAGGCGTTTAAGCGGGATTCATGCCGCGTGGCATTTTTGGTATGCGGTTGGTTTTGGTGGTGAAAGTGATTTGCGGAAAGTTGGTTTATGCGGCATTCACCCCTTAACGCGGCGTTAGCCACAAAAATGGGCATCCTTGCCACACTCTTTCTCTTTAAGCGACTTCCAGCCAGAATTTCTCGAGCTCTTTGATCTCGTTATTTATTCTGTCATAGATTTTTTCGTAGTTACCATTGAAGAAGTACTCTTTTCCAGAGGTTAAGTCTAAAACTGAATACTCAAAGCCACTGTCATTAATTGAGTCTTCCATCAAAGCACAGATAATGTTTGCTCTTTCCTGAGTCATTTTGTCACTATTACTAAAATGGAGTTTAACTAGGCGTGGTTGCCCGTTCAAAACTACATGTAGCTCAGGGTTACAAGTGATGCTCGTTTGAGAAAAGTTATAGTGTTCTCTCGGTGGATCAAAAGCCTGGATATTTTTACCAGATTGCCAATCTTTGAAAGTATTGACGATCATTTCATAATTTCGCTTTTTACTCCCTTCCTGACGGTTGCAAATCGTGTAGAGGTGAGAAATATGTCGCTTGGCAATGAAAAGACGTTTAATCGAGTTTCGCAACGGACCATAGTAGTCGCGAAAAGCTGCGTAAGGTTCGCGTTTAGCGATGTTTCTTACCCTTGTCTGCTTTGGTTTTCCTGAAGTTACAACTATCAAAGAAAACTCGGAAACACTTAATGTAGGCATTCAAAATCCTCAGTTATTGGCTCGATGTCACATTATCATTTATGCTATGTGTTGCAATATAACATGGTTATAATTGTGGTTATTTCATTTGGTTTCATTTAGAAATGTGATGCATCTACATGTTGTGTTTTAATTTGTGCATAGACACTATATGTAGTGTTTGTGGCTAACAAGCTGTTTAAGAGTGATTCGCAACGCGTGGCATTTTTACTATGCATCAAGTTTAGTGGTTAAGGTGGTATGCGGTGGCTTCGGTATTGCGTTGCTCACACCTTAACAGGGCGTTAACTGCACAGGAGGAAGTCGTGCAAGAAGAATATATGGAGTACTACGCAAAGTTTGATGAAGAGAAGCGCCTTCTTTCACAAAATATTACGCGTATTGAGTTTGATACAACATTGAGTGTGT
>NZ_CAWPQZ010000086.1:0-4600 GCF_963889785.1 Vibrio sp. S12_S33
CAATGAGTGGGAGCTTAATACTTGAACCTAGGCGAGAAAGATCCTTCCCTAGAGTCGTGAAGAAAAAGCCAAGCCGATACCCTAGAAAATACAATGCCGCTCACCTTAAGTGAACGGCATTAGAGCATGGGCTCTTCCTTTTTTATCTGCTTACTTGGTGTGCTTCAATTAACTTTAGGAAGTACCACAACTTTCGTTTTAGCCCATATATCCTGAAATCCTCGTTTTTCGTGATCAAACGGTACTGTTAAGTTTGATAATCCAAAGCCAGAGGTAAATAAGCGTATTAAGGCTTGAGTGGCACTAATTTGCGTGTCATCGTCATTGACGATCAATAATCTCCAAGCTCTCATACCTAAAGTTTGTCCGGCTCTTGTCCAGAAAAAGACAAAGAAATAAACCCAAACAGCAGCTAAATAGAAAGTGTAAACATAGCTCCATATAGGATGATGGGTCAGCAAATCGCTGACATCATCATATGGGCCGTAACTCATTGCACCGAAAGCCACGAGGGCTTCTAATATCGCGATTACAATGCCTGCTGCCATCATCTCAAGTGCAATGATAATTAGTGCATCATAAAAAAGTGCACCAAAGCGGCGCATTAAACCTGCAGAGGGTAGGGAGGATTTACTACTCATAACATTCATAGGTCTTTCGAGTTTTCCAAAATTGCAGCAAGCATATAGACTCAAAGTTGCGCTGAAAAGAGAACAAACGCACAGCTTTAATATTTGTGGCTAAAATATCGGCAAACGATTTGTATTTCAATATTTTGCTATTGCACCTCTGCGTTTCTTACGTATAATGCCAACCATCAAAGGGCGAAGCCCCAAGATGCCGGTGTGGTGAAATTGGTATACACGACGGATTCAAAATCCGTTTCCTTCGGGAGTGGCGGTTCAAGTCCGCCCACCGGTACCATACATAGAAAGGTCGCTTTTATAGCGGCCTTTCGTCGTTTTAGGTGTTTGAAAATGTTCGAATTTTCAGGCGCTTACCTCAGTTTTCCTTTCTTGTTATCAACGCTTTTCTCGCTCCATTTTACTCCCTTTATCTGTCTTAAAATTTCTCCCATGGTCCATATATGGTTCATCGCATGTCGATTCTGTGCGCAAGGCAATCCCAGTAAATCCAACAAATGCTAAAAGCAGCCGTCGCGCAAGCCAGTATTAGCAAGACCTGTGAGCTGCTAGAACCATGGTACGACCATGGTGACTTTACGGTGCTATACGGTTTTGGCTTTGCCTTTATGGAACAACGGATCGTTTTGATGGATAGTCGAAAAGTCGGTTTGTTATGGGAGGTTTTGCGGTGTGTGTAGTAAGTGCGTTGGGGTATATGGTCATCGTTAAGCACATGCTAATGCACATGTTTCGCCCCTAAAGTTGATATCAATATGCAACTGTGCAATCTTGTTTATAGAGGTAAACAATTGGAGCTTACCTAACTATGAAGATGATTTTCGTTGATGCTGAAAATGTAGGGTTGAAAGAACTAGAGAAAATTGGTGCTTCAATCATCGACAAAGTGTTTGTTTTCTCTAAATCGGAAGCCGTTAAACTTGTTTGTGATAAATCATTGTATTTATTCCTTTCCGATTATCCTACCGGACAGAATCAAGCTGATTTCTATATTGTTGCCTACTTATCCAGAGTGCTACTCGCCTTAGATAAAAAGCAGCTAGGCTCGGTTAATTTTGAGCTCTACAGTAACGATGAAAGCTTGATTTCAGCATTTGAGTTTCAATGCAAGCAATTAGGCGCACCTTTTCAAAGCATCAGAACTAGAGAGAACACAGTTGTTCCAATTGTTAAGCCACAACAGACACCCCCAAAATCCCCTGAAGACAAGCTTCTTCATGCTTTGAAGTCTCCTCGTGCTTTAGATCCTAGCTTTCAAAAGCAGCTAGGGCTGTCAAAGTCAGATTTTACCAAGGCAATCAATGAGCTTTCCAAAAATAACCAAATCAAGCGTAGTCCTCAGTCCAAGAAAAAATGGGTTAGGTGTTAGTAGGCTGACTTACCGACCTCATTAAAGAGTAATAAATGGCGGTATTCTCCATCGCTACTACTAACCATCAGTGTGTGAATATCGCTGTTCTAAGCTCATTCGGTGGCTACTAGAGTACCTTCTGGTGGTAATTGTACGGGATTAGTGTCTCGGCTCTCGGTGTGCTCTGAACTATATGCTTTCGGTTGAGTTTCTATGCGAGATATAGGGACTCACTTTGCTTCGGGTGTCTGTGCTTTGGTGATTGTGCGAATGTTGCGAAATGAACTGAGAGCTAGGGTTGGGATAGGATCTTGATATTAAATATATAATAACCAGTACAACAGCTTGCCGTAGGCCGCTGTTGTACTGGTTATTATTAATAGTATGTTCTTGAGTCCGGCTGTGAATTTCAAAACATCATTGATGTAGAAAGTGCTTGATCAGTATGGACTTTTAAGCGGATATCCAACTCCATGAGTCTGTTCTCAGAGTGATAAGCACGCGTGAAGTTGCGTGCTTATAGTTTCCGCCTCTACCCTAGAACCTCGACGTCGCTGAACATGTAGCCGTGTTCTAGTAGTGATTGCTTCGCTGACTCTTTGATATCGGTATCAATATGAGTGAGTAATTCTTCTGCTGCTAGCTTGGGTTGTATTGTCAAGATTTGTTGGTTGCAGATGCTAGCTTCTTGCAGAAGAACCAGATCATTATTATTTAACGAATATATCAAAGTCTTTCCTTTGGTTTCTCTTTCTTTAGAGAAGATTAATTGACCACCTATTTGAACGGGATGGATGATTGGCTCTGGCGTTAGATCACTGAGCATTTCTTTGAGTCCGTTTAATAGCTCTAATTCATGTTTTTTCCCATTTAAAGCTATTGGTAGTTTGTCTGATTTCAAAATGCTGTCTGAAAATACCGCTAGGTTGCTCAGACGAGCGTCTTGTACACCAAGTTCTTTACCAGATGTTAGAGCCTCACAAGCCTTTTGGTTGAATACTTTATCGCTATCCAACTTGGAACAGAGTTCCAATTCTTTCTCTTTGAGTTTGAAAAGGGCGGAGTAGCGTTCTTGTTGTTCTGCGATGAACATTTCAAAGTTACCTTGAAGCTCTTTAGCTGAATGAATTGCGAACTCGATATCTTCAAATTCGATAAAACCGTCCGGCTTCGTAATAGACTCAGAGAAATAGGTATCACGACTTTCTAGTCTTAGCGTACCGTACTTAGGACCAAATTGACTGTCATCGAGAAATTGAGCAACTCTCTCCATAATGCTCACGAGTTCTGCTAGTGGGTGGGTGAAGTACGTGCCAGTGTAGTTAAAATCTTGTATGGCTCTTTCTAAACTGTCTAGAAGTTCTTGTTTGATTTTTTCAAGATTTTCATTTGGCTTACCATGAAACGCAAAGTTTCTTTGGAAGCAATTTGAAACTGAATACTCAATCGTACTTTTAAAAACCTCTTTATTCTTCAACTCACGATGCGTTTTACTTTCTATTTGTTCTTCTGCCTCTTGAATCGCTTTTTTAAGCTGTTCGAGTACTGAGTACATAGTATCTTGGTAACTTGATGGTAATACGCCAAATGGTTTTACGTATGGTGCCATTTGGTTAAACACATGTTCTTGTCTTTTAGTGAAATAGAGGTCGGAATCAACTTCCTTGCAAACATACAAGTGATACTGAGTCGCTATAACCTCATTTAATGATTCTAATGACTCTGCACTGTCGAATTTCTCACGCAACTCGAAGGGAAGTGAAGGAAGCTCTCCTATAAAGGCTTTCATTTGCTTCACTAGAAATAGGTCTAGATCTTCTTTAGCTAAAGCTAAACGCACGCATTTGGAAACCTGGAATATTTCCGCTTTATGGTTTGGTAAGCGGAGGTTTAATAATGCTCTTAGTTTTTGAAGATTTTCACTACCCGCTTTTTCTCCATTTTCCCATCCATTAATTCTGGACTGGTTGACCCCACATCTTCGGGCTATTTCTGACCTAGGGATATTCAAAGATACCAGTTGCTCGACAATGCTTTTAGCGCAGTCCTTATCAAGCTTTTGATTGTGGGTTATTGATTCTGACATAGACACCTCTTTTTGGGTTAAGTTTGAAATGACTATAAATGCATATAAGAATGAAATAAAAGGAAAATTTACGGAAGTGTGATTTTGTAATTAACTGAAATTAAAAGGTAATTATTCTTTTTAAAGAAATTAATAAAGAAATATTGGGTGTTTTTAAGGTGTTTTTGGCTGAAAGACACCTTGCCATTCGTTACTTTTGGGAGATTTTTTACATGGGAGGAGAGTTATTGAGCTTAAATGCCATTCTGCGTAAATTTTACATAAATAAACCTTTCTGATTGATTGGTTTATTTGGGTTTTGATTTGGTTTTACGGAATTTTTGCGTAATTGTCGTTATTTCTCCAACCGTATCGCGTTACCGTAACAAACAACCATTCAAACACATATTAACTAACCTGAACTCGGGATAAAAAAGAAGGGAACTAAAAGCTGGTTCTGCGATCAGATCTTTCGACCAAGAGAGAACAATCGCAAAGGAACCAGCTATGCATAAACTAGTAGACTTATTTTGCCATGTC